>NZ_JAIUJZ010000057.1:56558-68332 GCF_020176775.1 Saccharopolyspora sp. 6M | reverse complement strand
AACACCCGCCCACCCAAACCCCCCGCCCTCTTCGGGCCCGCCCCCACGGGGCCGGCCCCGGGGGGGGGGGGGCGGGGGGGGGGCCCGCGCCCGCCCCACCGGGCTCACGCGCCGAGCGCGGAGAACCCGCCGTCCACCATGATCATGGAGCCGGTGGTCTTGGGCAGCCAGTCCGACAGCACCGCGCAGATCGACTGCGCCACCGGGGTCGGGTCGTTGACGTCCCAGCCCAGCGGAGCCCGCTCGCCCCAGGTCTCCTCCAACCCGGAGAAGCCGGGGATGGACTTCGCGGCCATCGTGCGCACCGGGCCCGCCGACACCAGGTTCACCCGGATTCCCCGCGGACCGAGCTCGCGGGCCAGGTAGCGGCTGGTCGACTCCAGCGCCGCCTTCGCCACGCCCATCCAGTCGTAGGCCGGCCAGGCGACGCGCGCGTCGAAGTCCATGCCCACGATCGACGAACCCGCCGACAGCAGCGGCAGCGTCGCGGTGGTCAGCGACTTCAGCGAGTACGCCGAGATCTCCACCGCCGTGGACACGTCCTCCCACGGCGCGTCCAGGAAGTCACCGCCGAGGCAGGACGCCGGCGCGAACCCGATCGAGTGAAGCACGCCGTCGAGGCCGTCGACGTGCTCGCGCACCCGGTCGGCCAGGCTGTCGCGGTGCTCGGCGTTGGTCACGTCCAGCTCCAGCACCGGCGCGGGCTTCGGCAACCGGCCCGCGATGCGCTCCACCAGGCTCATCCGGCCGAACCCGGTGAGCACCACTTCCGCGCCCTGCTCCTGCGCCATCTTGGCCGCGTGGAACGCGATCGACGCGTCGGTGATCACGCCGGTGATCAGGATGCGCTTGCCTTCGAGCAATCCGCTCACGAACTTCCTCCGCTGTGCTTGCTTGGGCCCGCCACGCGGCGGGCCGGTGGAAAACCGGGCCGGAACCCGCTCAGTGCCCCATGCCCAGGCCGCCGTCGACCGGGATCACGGCGCCGGTGACGTAGGCGGCCGCGTCCGAGGCCAGCCACGCCACCGTGCTCGCGACCTCCTCCGGTTCCGCGAACCGGGCCAGCGGCACCTGGGCGAAGATCTCCTTCTTGCGCTCCTCGGAGAGCGCGTCGGTCATGTCGGTGGTGACGAACCCGGGGGCGACCACGTTCGCGGTGATCGACCGCGACCCCAACTCGCGGGCGATGGAGCGCGCCAGGCCGACCAGACCCGCCTTGCTCGCCGCGTAGTTCGCCTGACCGGCCCCGCCGGAAAGACCCACCACGGAGGACACGAACACCATCCGGCCGCGCTTGAGCCGCAGCATGCTGCTCGCCGCCCGCTTCGCCACCCGGTACGAACCGGCGAGGTTCGCGTCCAGCACCCGGCCGAACTGCTCCTCCCCCATGCGCAGCAGCAGCCCGTCGTCGGTGATCCCGGCGTTGGACACCAGCACCTCGACGCGGCCCTGCGCGGCCTCCACCTCGTCGAAGGCCGCCGAGACCTGCTCGGCGTCGGTGACGTCGCACTGCACGCCGCGCAGCCCGTCCGGAGCGCCCGAGCCGCGGTGGGTGACCGCCACCTCGTCGCCCGCCGCCTGGAACGCGCGGGCGATGGCCAACCCGATGCCGCGGTTGCCTCCGGTCACCAGAACGGACCGTCCCACTGTGGATCTCCTCCCGAAAAGCCCTGCGCGGTGAACGCCCGCGCCTCGACGGCCGAGTCCGTTCACCTGAACAGCCGCGACATTATCGGTTCACCGGTACCGGCCTCCCATCCGCTCCGAACAGAAATCGATCGCCAGAGCGGTGGCGCGCCGACAGTGGACACCGCCTTCCGGCCCCGCGAAGACCTACGGTGCGTACAGCCGCGATCCCGGACCGCGATCCCCGACCGCACCTGCCCACGGCCAGGACAGGAGTTCCCGCTTGACCACGACCGCCGCGACCACCACCGCGCCCCAGCCCGACCCCGCCGAACTCGCCGCAGCGCTGCGCGACGTGCTCGACGGACCCGCCCGGTTCGACCCGGGCACCCGCGCCCTGTACTCCACCGACGCCTCCAACTACCGGCAGGTGCCGCTCGGCGTCGTGCACCCCCGCCACGCCGGGGACGTGGCCGCCGCGGTCGCCGTCGCCCGCGAACGCGGGGTGCCGATCACCGGCCGCGGCGCGGGCACCAGCATCGCGGGCAACGCCTGCGGGCCCGGACTGGTGCTGGACTTCTCCCGGCACTTCAACCGCATCCTCGACGTCGACCCCGAGCGGCGGCTGGCCACCGTGGAACCGGGCGTGGTGCTCGACGTCCTGCAGGCCGCGGTGAAGCCGCACGGGCTCGCGTTCGGGCCCGATCCGTCCACGCACAGCCGCTGCACCCTCGGCGGCATGATCGGCAACAACTCCTGCGGCACCCACTCGGTGGCCTGGGGCAAGACCGTCGACAACGTGCGCTCGCTGGACGTGCTGCTCTCCGACGGCACCCGGCTCACCGTCGGGGAGACCTCCCCCGCCGAGCTCGACGCGCTGTGCGCCCGCGAGGACCGCACCGGGCTGCTCTACCAGCAGCTGCGGGCGCTGCGCGACGACACCGCCGAGCAGGTGCGCGCCTCGTTCCCCGACCTCACCCGGCGGGTCTCCGGCTACAACCTCGAACAGCTGCTGCCCGAGCACGGGTTCCACCTGGCCCGCGCGCTGACCGGCACCGAAGGCGGCTGCGCGGTGCTGCTCGGCGCCACCGTCGAACTCGTCGAGACACCCGCCGCGCGCGCCATGATCGTGCTCGGGTTCGAGGACAGCTACGCCGCCGCCGACCAGGTCACCCGGCTGCGCGGGCTCGACGCGCTCGCCATCGAAGGGCTCAGCGCCGAACTCGTCGACGTGGTCCGCGCCCGCAACCCGTCCTCCGCCGCGCTGCGGCTGCTGCCCGGCGGCCGCAGCTGGCTGCTCGTCGAGGTCGGCGGCACCGACCGGCGCGACGCCGAGAACGCCGCCGAACGCGTCCGCCGCGCCATCGGCTACCGCGCCGAAGCCGTCGTGCACACCGACCCGGCCCGGATGGGCGCGCTGTGGAAGATCCGCGAGGAGGGCTCCGGCTACTCCACCCGGATGGCCGACGGCTCCGAGCGCTGGTCCGGGTGGGAGGACGCCGCCGTGCCGCCGGAACGGCTCGGCGCCTACCTGCGCGAGTTCGACGCGCTGCTGGCCCGGTTCGGGCGCAAGGGCGTCACCTACGGCCACTACGGCGACGGCTGCATCCACGTGCGCGTCGACTTCGACCTGCTCGACGGCCCCGGCGCCGCCCGCTACCGCGAGTTCCTGGAGGCCGCGGCCGACCTCGTGGTCGCCCACGGCGGTTCGGTCTCCGGCGAGCACGGTGACGGGCGGGCCCGCTCGGCGCTGCTGTCCCGGATGTACCCGCCGGAGATCATCGGCGCGTTCGAGCGGTTCAAGTCGGCCTTCGACCCCGACGACCTGCTCAACCCCGGCCAGATCGTGCGGCCCCGGCCCGTGGACTCCGACCTGCGGCTGCTGGTCGCCCCGCCGAACATCCCCACCCGCACCGAGCTGGCGCTGCACGCCGACGGCGGCGACCTCGCGCCCGCCAGCAGGCGCTGCGTCGGCATGGGCAAGTGCCTGAACACCACAGGCGGGGTGATGTGCCCCAGCTACCGGGCCACCAAGGACGAGCAGCACTCCACCCGCGGCCGCGCCCACCTGCTGTTCGAGATGCTCAACGGCTCGCTGATCCGCGGCGGCTGGCGCTCCCGCGAAGTCCGCGAGGCGCTCGACCTGTGCCTCTCGTGCAAGGGCTGCAAGACCGACTGCCCCGTCGGTGTCGACATGGCGACCTACAAGGCCGAGTTCCTGCACCACCACTACCGGCACCGGCCGCGGCCCGCCTCCCACTACTCGATGGGCTTCCTGCCGCTGTGGCTCGCCCTCGGCCGGGTCGCGCCCGGCCTGGTCAACGCGGTGCTCGACGGCCCGGCGGCACCGCTGGTCAAGCGCCTCGGCGGCATCGCGCCCGAGCGGCGGATGCCGAAGCTCGCCGGACGCAGCCTGCGGTCCTGGTGGGCCCACCGCGAACACCCGAGCACCCCCGGCGGCGCCCCCGCGCTGCTGTTCCCGGACACCTTCACCGACCACTTCGACCCGCACATCGGCCGCGACGCCGTCCTCGCCCTCGAACGCCTCGGCCACACCGTCGAACTCCCCCGCGAACCGGTGTGCTGCGGGCTGACCTGGGCCTCCACCGGGCAGCTCGGCACCGCCCGCCGCGTCGTGCAGCGCACCGCGCGCCTGCTGCGCCCGCGGATCGACGCCGGCCTGCCGGTGATCGGGCTCGAACCGAGCTGCACCGCGTTCCTGCGCGGCGACGCCCTCGAACTCGCCCCGCACGACCCGGACGTGCGGGCGCTCGCGGCGGCCACCCGCACCTTCGCCGAACACGTCGAACCCACCCGCGAGCGCTGGCAGCGCACGGGCGGCGGCAAAGCGCTCGTGCAACGGCACTGCCACCAGTACGCCGAGCTCGGCTTCGACGCCGACCGGGCCGCGCTCGCCGCCACCGGGACCGACGCCGAGGTCCTCGACGCCGGCTGCTGCGGCCTCGCCGGGAACTTCGGCTTCGAACGCGGCCACTACGAGGTGTCGATGGACTGCGCCGAGCAGGCCCTGCTGCCCGCGGTGCGCGCCGCCGAACCCGGCACCTCGGTCGTCGCCGACGGCTTCAGCTGCCGGTTGCAGATCCGCCAGGCCACCGACGTCGAACCGGTTCACCTGGCCACCCTGGTCCGCCGAGCCCTCGACGGATAGATCCCGCTCCCGTTTGCGGGATGGGCGAAACGGAACCTCACCGCTGCCTTCGAACCTGCCCGCGGGACTTTCGTCTGTTCCTGTCAGCGGCGAAGCCGCTGAGCCGCCGACCACCTACGCAGAACGACCACCCGCGGGTTCTCAGCGGCTTCCTCGCGAGGACAGCGATTTCGCCGTGTGTTGGACATACATCAGAAATCGCGGCCGCACCGAAAAGCGGGCAGCGAGGAAGCCGCTGAGGTTCCGCCACCCGACCCGCCCCGCAACCGGAGTGGAAAGACAGACAGAACGCTCAAATCCCCGCCTCCGCCGAGTCACCGACCGCCGCGTGCAGCACCCCGGGGAAACCGTTGATCTCCTCGACCAGCCCGGCCACCGGCTGCTTGCCCTGCAGCCGGACCGCGACCACGGCGGTGCGCTGGTCCTCGTCGTCGGTGTCCTCGCGCTCCACCTGCAGGTCCAGCACCTTCAACCCGCGGCTCGTGCACAGCGTCAGCACCTCGCGCAGCACCCCGTGCCCGTCCAGGTAGCCCACCCGCACGATCTGCGGCTCCCGGAGCACCCCGCGCAGCAGCTGCAGCAGCCGCGGATACCCCACCGCCACCAGGAAGTGCACCAGCGTCGTCGCCGACGCCAGCAGCACCAGGCCACCACCGCAGGCCATCCCGATCGCCGCGACCAGCCACACCGTCGCCGCCGTGGTCAGCCCCCGCACCACGTCCCGCCGCACGAAGATCAATCCGCCGCCGATGAACCCGATGCCCGACACGACCTGCGCGGCCACCCGCGACGGGTCCAGCGACACCCGGTCGAACTCCAGCATGTCCCCGAAGCCGTACTTCGACACCAGCATGAACAGCGCCGCGCCCACCCCGACCAGGGTGTGCGTGCGCAGCCCCGCGCTCTTGGCCCGCACCTCGCGTTCCAGCCCCACCAGGCTGGACAGCAGCAGCGCGCTCCCCAGCTCCACGAGCAGCGGGATCTCACCCAATCCCGAGACCACCTCATCCGCCATCGGACGAACGTAACCCGGGCACGGCTCGGCGGACACGCCCACCGACCATGACCAGCCCCACCGGATCGATCAGCCACACCGCCTTGACCAGCACGAACACCGGACAAGAGTCGCATTCACCGCGAACCGGACCGCACCGCCCGCAACCGCGCCACCGCACCCCGGCGGAGTACTGTCGATCATGGAACGGCCCAACGGACCCGAGGAGCGGCAGTGCACGACAGCGGAGCGTCCGGCCTCGACGGACTCCGATCCGCCCTCGCGGCGCGCGCCACCGTGCAGGGCTGGGCGGAAGGCCTGGAGCTCTTCGAACTGTTCCGCGCCGCGCACCGCGCGGGCTGGCTCGACCGGCTGCGGGACGGGACCACCGCCGCCCGGCTGGCGGAGGCCACGGGCACCCCGGCCGAACAGACCGAGGACGTGCTGGCCGCCCTCACCTCGGCGGGCGTCGTGCAGCACCAGGACGACGCGTTCCGGCTCACCCCCGCCTTCGACGCCCTGCTCGCGGGCGCCTCCGGCGTCGACGTGCCGACCGTGCTCGACGCCGCGGACCTGGCCCGCGACCGCGTCGCAGGAGCCGTCCTGCCCGCCGAGCGGCAGCACGACCTCGACGGCGAGCAGGCGCTGCGGCTCGCCCGCGGCTGGGGCGTGCGGCCCGAGGACGGCGCACGGCAGCTCTACCAGGTGCTCTACCAGGCCCTGCCCGACTACCAGGACCGCCTGGCGCGGGGCGGCCCGCTGCTCGACGTCGGCAGCGGCGTCGGCGGCGCGCTGCTGACCAAGCTCGCCCTGCACGACGGGCTGCGCGCCGTCCGCGTCGAGGTCGTCCCCGCCGTCGCGGCCGAGCTCACCGCCCGCGCCGCGGACGCCGGGGTCGCCGACCGGCTCGACGTGCGCGTCACCGACGCCCGGGAGCTGCCGGACGCGGACGCCTTCGAGGTCTGCTATTGGGCTCAGGCGTTCTTCCCCGCCGAAGCCCGCACCGGCACCCTCGCCGCCATCCGCCGCGCCCTGCGCCCCGGTGGCCTGCTGCTGGTCCAGGAACTGTTCCCCGCCCAGGACGACCCCGGCACCCGCGGTGCGTTGGACCGCCTGTTCCACCGCCGCCAGCGGGTCGCGTTCGGCGTGTCGGCCGAAGACCTCGCCACCGAGGGCACCGCGGCCGGGTTCGACGAACCGCAGATCGTCGCCAGCCCGCTCGGCAGGCTCGTCCTGCTGCGCAGGCCGCGGGACTGACCGCCTGCGCGCTCGCGCGGCCTGCATCCGCCTCGAAGATCAGCGAGGACGCCGCGCCAGGTACACCAGCGCGGGCGGCACGTTCCGCCACACCGTGCGGCTCAGCACCGTCTCCTCGAAGGTCGCGCGCAGGTCGGCGTGCTGCCGCCGCGCCGGAGCCGCCCACCGCGTCCACGTGTACGCGAACTGCGTGAACGCCCCCTGCTCGGTCAGCGAGTCCGCGATCAGCCGGATCAGCGGCACCCCGCCCTGCGGCGCGTGCGCCGCCCACGGCAGCCCGCTGACCACCACGTCGGCCCGCACGCCCCGCTCCGCCAGCAGCCGCGGCAGCGCGCGGGCGTCGGCGCACTCCACGTCCACCTCGGGGAACCGGGCGCTCAACGACTCCGCCCACCGCTGGTTGAGCTCCACCGCCAGGTGCGTGCCCCGGCCGCCGAGCCGCTGCTGGATCGCCTCGGTGAACGCGCCCGTCCCGGGTCCGAGCTCCACCACCACCGGATCACCGGTGGCCGGGATCGGTGCCACCATGTCCCGCGCCAAGTGGCGGGAGCTGGGGCCCACCGCGGCCGTCGTCGTCGGGGACTTCACGAACTCGCGGAGGAACTCCACCGCACCGGCGGCACTGCTCACGTCGGGCTCCCGTGCTCTGCGGCGTCAGGGCAGACGTCGCCCCAGCAGCAACGAGAGCACCGCCGCGACGATCGCGGTGAGCGTACCCAGCACCGACCACGGCTTGCTGGCGTCTGTGTGCTTGATCTCGTAGCCGATCTGCTCGCCCAACGTGTCGTAGACGCGGCGCAGCTGCTCGGCGCTGGCGGCCTTGTGGAACTCGCCGCCGGAGAGGTCCGCGATCTCCTCCATCGCCTCGTCGTCGACCTCCACGGGCTGCGACTGGCCTTCGATGTCGATCGTGCCGTAATCGGTGCCGAACGAGATCGTGGTGATCGGGATGCCGGCCTTCTTCGCCTCCCCCGCCTTCGTGTAGGCACCGCGCGGGGCGTTCATGTCGCGCGGGATGGTCTGCCCGCCGTCGGCCATCAGCACGATCCGGGCGGGCGGCGCGCCACCGGGGCCACCGACCATCTTGCCGAAGGAGTCGATCGCCGACATCGACGCGTTGATGCCGTCACCGGTCGCGGTGGCCTCCGACAGCGAGAGGTTGTCGATGGCCTGCTTCACCGCCGTGCGGTCCGTCGTGGGCATCACCATCACGGTGGCGGTGCCCGCGAACGACACCAGTCCGAGGTTGATGCCGGGGGTGAGCTTGTCGGCGAACTCCTTCGCCGCGATCTTCGCCGCCTCCAGGCGGCTCGGCTCGACGTCCTTGGCCATCATCGACAGCGACACGTCCACGGTGAGCATGACCGTCGCCCGGTTCCGCGGGATGCGCTGCTCGGCGGTCGGCCCGGACAGCGCCACGGTCAGCAGGATCATCGCGACGGCCAGCAGCGCGGCGGGCACGTGCTTGGGCCAGCCCTGCCGCTTCGGCGCCACCCGGTCCAGCACCGCCAGGTTGCTGAACCGCAGCGCCTCCTTGCGCGCCCGCTGCTGCGCCCACACGTACCCGCCGACGAGCGCGGCGACCACCAGCAGCAGCAGGAACCACCACGGCGCGGTGAAACCCGACAAGCTCAACATCACGCCGTTCCTCCGGACCATCCGCGCTTGCGGGCCACCACGAACCGCACCACGTCGGCGATCCAATCCGAATCCGTTCGCAGCACCAGGTGCGCGCAGCCCGCTCGCCGCAGCGCCGCCGCGACCTCCTCGCGGTGCGCCGCGGCCGCGGCCGCGAACTCCTTGCGCAGCACCGGTGTCGTGCGCACTTCCCGCCGCTCCCCCGTCTCGGGATCGGACAGCACCACGGTGCCGACGTCCGGCAGCTCCAGGTCCCGCGGGTCGAGCACCTCGACCGCGAGCAGCGAGTGCCGGGCACCGAGCCCGCGCAGCGCGCGCTGCCAGTCCAGCTCACCCAGGAAGTCGGAGATCACCACCGCGAGCCCGCGCCGCCGCGGCGGACGCCGCAACGACTCCAGCAGCCGCGGCAGATCGCCCCGGGTGCCCTCCGCCGCCCGCGGCGTCTCGGCGACCTTGCGCAGCAACCCGCGCGAATGCCCCAGCCCGCCGCGCGCGGGCAGCCGCACCGGGCCGGTGCCGTTGTCCACGACCGCCCCGATCCGGTTGCCGCCACCGCTGGTCAGGTGCGTCACCGCGGCCAGCGCGGCGATCGCCAGCTCCCGCTTGTCGCACGCCGCGGAACCGAAGTCGAGGCTCGGCGACAGGTCCATCGCCACCCAGGTCTCCAGCTCGCGGTCGGCCACGGTCTGCCGGATGTGCGGTTCGGACATGCGGGCGGTGACCGCCCAGTCCATCCGCCGCACGTCGTCGCCGGGCTGGTAGACCCGAGCCTCCCCCGGCTCGGTGCCCGGTCCGGGCACCAGGCCGAGGTGGTTGCCCTGCAGCAGGCCGTCGAGCCGGCCGCGCACGGTCAGCTCCAGCGAGCGCAGCGCGGCGTGCAGCCGGGGCCCTTCCAGCTCCGGCGGGGCCCAGGACGGGCGGTCCGCACCTGCCTGGGCGGAACTCACCGGCACGGCTGATCGCTCCTCGTTCGTCGAGTGGGTCATGGGCGCGCGGCCGCGGGTCAGTACTGCGGCGGCGGGCCGACCGGCGCCTGCCCGTACCCGGGCTGCGCCTGCGGCGGGTTCGCCTGCGGACGCGCCGAGACCTGCGGCAGCGGCACGGTCTGCAGCACCCGGTTGACGATGTGGTCGACCGGGATGCCGTCGGCGAGCGCGTCGTAGGACAGCACCAGCCGGTGCCGCAGCACGTCCGGCACCACGTCCACCACGTCCTGCGGGAGCACGTAGTCGCGGCCGCGGACCAGCGCCAGCGCACGGGACGCGGCGACGATGCCGAGGCTCGCGCGCGGCGAGGCGCCGTAGGACACCCACCCGGCGATGTCGGACAGGCCGTGGTCGTTCGGGGTGCGCGTCGCCAGCACCAGCCGCACCACGTAGTCGACCAGCGCGTGGTGCACGAACACCTGCGCGGCGACGTCCTGCAGCCGGGTCAGCTCGTCGGCGTCGAGCACCGGCGTCGGCTCGGGACTCGCCACGCCCATCCGGTAGACGATCTCCCGCTCCTCCTCGGCCGAGGGGTACTCGACCTGCAGCTTGAACAGGAACCGGTCCCGCTGCGCCTCCGGCAGCGGGTAGACGCCTTCGTTCTCGATGGGGTTCTGGGTGGCCAGCACCAGGAACGGCTTCGGCATCGGGAAGCTCTCGCCACCGATGGACACGTGCCGCTCGGCCATGACCTCCAGCAGCGCCGACTGCACCTTGGCGGGCGCGCGGTTGATCTCGTCGGCCAGCACGAAGTTCGCCAGCACCGGGCCGAGCTCGACGTCGAAGCGCTCACTGCCCTGCCGGTAGATCCGGGTGCCGAGGATGTCGGCGGGCACCAGGTCGGGGGTGAACTGCAGCCGGGAGAACGAGCCGCCGACGACCTTCGCGAAGGTCTCCACGGCGAGCGTCTTGGCCACGCCGGGCACGCCTTCGAGCAGCACGTGGCCCTTGGCCAGCAGGCCGACCAAGACCCGTTCGACGAGCCGGTCCTGCCCGACGATGATCCGCTTGACCTCGAACACGGTGCGTTCGAGCAACTGCGCGTCCCGGGCCGGTGTGCTCACCTGGTCCGCGGGCGCCGCCCCGCCCTCGCCGGCCTCGGTCACTTCGACACCTCTCGTTCGCTTCCCTGGTCGCTTCGGGCGTTCGCCGCGGTGCCGGGCCGCCGGGCCTCGGCGGACGTGGGCGCTCGCGCGCCGAGCGCACTTCGCAGCGATCTTGGCACGGGCGCGCCCCGGTCGCGCGAGGGGGCACCCGGCCAGGTTCGCAGTGAACCGCACCGGCGGTGTGGCCCCTGTGAAGCGATCTCCCTCCTCCTGGCCGTTCTCGGCCGGACGGCGGAAGGCGAGGCCGTGCGGCCGGATTGATTTCAGTCGACACTGAAGCTACCGATCCAATGAATATCCGGACGCGCACTCCTGCGCTCACGCACCCACTGATCGTTCGGGCGCGGCGCCACCCGGGCCCCTCGCAGCGGGACCCGGGGCGCTCAGCCCAGGCGGTGCAGGTCCTGCGGGGTGTCCACGTCGGCCGCCTCCGCCCCCACCGCCGGGACGTGCGCCGGGTGCAGCGCGCCGAACAACGCGCGCACCGGCCGGTCCCGAACCTGCTCCGGCATCGCCGCGCGCAGCACGGCGACCGGCCAGACGCCCAGCAGCCACTGCACCGCGCCGTCCGCGTCCACCAGCACCGCGCCGGACTCCGCCGCCGCCGCGCGCAGCCGCGCCACGGTCCCGGCCGAGAGCCCCGGGTGATCGGCGGCCAGCACCGCGACCAGGCCCCGCTCGAACGGGACCTCCCCCAGCCCCGCGTGCAGCCCGGCGAGCGGACCCGACCCGGGCGGATCCTCCCGCGCCCACGGCACCGGCACCGGCACCGGCCGCCCCGGCAGGACCAGCACCGCCGGGTCGGCGTCGCGCACCGCCAGCGCGGTGTGCGCCAGCAAGGTGCGGCCACCGGTGCTCAGCGCGAGCTTGTCCACTCCCCCGAGCCGGCGGGAGCTCCCGCCCGCGAGGACCACCGCCGCGAATTCGTCCACCACGCCCCGATGCCTACCGCAGCACCGCCGCCGCGGCGCGGGCACCCCACCCCGGAACGCACGGCG
>NZ_JAIUJZ010000057.1:0-56549 GCF_020176775.1 Saccharopolyspora sp. 6M | reverse complement strand
GCCCCCCCCCGCCCCCCCGCCGCGGGGGGGGCGCCCCCCCCCCCCGCCCCCCGGGGGGGGGGGGGGGGGGGGGGGCCCCCCCCCGCCCCCCCCGCCGCCGGAACCGATCAGAGGAGGCGGACCGCGTAGGGCGCGATGCCCGCGTACCGCACCGAGGTGACCCGCACCTTCGAACCCGAGTACGGCGCCTCCACCATCCGGCCACCGCCCAAGTACAGCGCCACGTGGTGCACCCGTCCCCCGCTGCGCCAGAACAGCATGTCCCCGCGCTGCATCGAGGACAGCGGCACCTGGGTGCCGGACTGGTACTGGTAGCCGCTGTAGTGGTCGAGCTGCACGCCCGCCCCGGCGAACGCGTAGATCATCAGCCCGGAGCAGTCGAACCCGATCTTCTGGTAATCGCCGTACGAGTCGGCCACTCCCCCGTCGCGGATGCCGCGGGTCGGGCCGCTGGAGTTGCCGCCGCCCCACGCGTAGGGCATGCCGAGCTGGGAGAGCGCCCGCCGCACGACGGTCTCCACCGAACCGGTGGCGACCTCGGTGTCGTCGTCGGAGTCCGGCGCGGGGCTGCCCTGCGCGTTCCCGGCGGCGGCCTGCGCCTCGGCCGCTTGCTGGGCCTGCGCCGCCTGGCTCGCCTTGAGCCACTCCTCGTAGCGGTCGCGCTGGGATTCCAGCCCGCGCACGGCGGCGCGGGCGGCGGTGAGCTCCTGCTGGACGCCGGAGCGTTCGGCCTCCAGCCTCGCGGAGGTGCTCGCCTGCGAGGCGCGGGCGGCGATCGCGGCCTGCTGCGCCGTGTCGGCGCGCCCCTTCGCCTCGGCGGCGGTGGCGCGGGCCGCGGCCGCTTCCTGCAGGGCTTCGCGCGCGAGGGAGTCCTTGTTGACCCGGTCGATGCGGGACCGCTCCAGGTCGTCGAGCACGTCGAGCTGGGTGCGCCCGACGGTGTCGAGGAGTTCGGCGCGCTCCAGCAGCTCGTCCGGCCCGCGGGCGCCCACGTACGCGGTGAGCGAGCCGAGCTTGCTGCCCTGCCGGTAGCTGCCCGCCGCGAACTCGTCGAGCCGGGCGCGCTGGCGCTCCACCTCGTCGGCGGCCGCGTTGGCCTGGCCCTGGGCGCCGGCCGCGGTCTGCTCCGCGCGGGAGCGGGCGAGTTCGGCGCGGTCCAGGTCGACGCGCGCCTTGTTGGCGTCCTCCATCGCCAGTTCCACCCGCGCGCTCAGCTCGGTCAGCCGGGTCTCGGCTTCGGAGAGGCGTTGGGTGAGCTCGCCGACGCGGTCCGCCCGGTCGCCGACCCGGTCGCGCTGTGTTTGGATCTCGCCGTCGTCAGGTCGCGCCGGGGGGTCCGGCGCGCCGGCCGCGGCCAGCGGGAGCGCGAGGGCGAACGCGGAGGCGAGCACCAGACCGCCGGGCAGTAGTCGAGGTCGCCGCACGACCGCCACCTCCAGGCACCGAACTAGGCCGTTCGGACTTGCAGTGTTGCGCCATTCAGCGCACAGGACGAGCACAACTGTGCATCGTGACCCCACTACTCGCAATTCGTCGCACGAACCACTTGCACCACAAGTCGTACTTCAGGGCTTGAACGGGACTTTTCGGGCGCGCTGAACCGCTCAAGCCGCGCAGGCGAGCAAGGAATCGACCCGAGACCGTCGAGACGCTCTCGGGTGCTTGCGGGGTGCGAGGGCCGGTTCAGCCCCAGGTGCTCGGGTCGCCCCAGGTGCGCAGCGGCTCACCGGACTCGGCGAGCGGCACCGCGGCCAGCTCCGGCAGCACCCCGGCCAGCGGCTCGCGCAGCACCGCGGCGGCGAGCTCGTCGTACGGCGTCGGCTCGGCGTTGCAGATCACCAGCCGCGCACCGGCGCGCACCGCGAGCTCCGCCAGCCCCGCCGCCGGGTGCACCGTCAGCGACGTCCCGGCCGCGACGAACAGATCGCAGTCCAGGGCGGCCCGCTGCGCGGCGCGGATCACGTCCGGGTCGAGGTTCTGGCCGAACGAGATGGTGGTGGACTTCAGGATCCCGCCGCAGGAACGGCACGGCGGGTCCTCCTCGCCGTCGGCGACGCGCTCCAGCGCCGCCCGCATCGACCCGGTCGCACCGCAGTCCAGGCAGACCACGCCGAACACCGAACCGTGCAGCTCCAGCACCAGCCCGGCCGGGAGCCCCGCCCGCTGGTGCAGTCCGTCGATGTTCTGGGTGAGCAGCGAGGTCAGCCGGCCCTGCGCGGCCAGGTCGGCGAACGCGCGGTGCGCCGGGTTCGGCACCGCCTCCCACGCCGGGTGCTCGGCTCGGCCGCGCCAGGCGAGCCTGCGCACCTCCGGGTCGGCCACGTACGAGTCGAGGTCGGTGAGCCGCTGGGCCCGCGGATCCCGCGTCCACACCCCGTTCGGGCCGCGGAAGTCCGGGATGCCCGAGGCGGTGGACACCCCCGCCCCGGTCAGCGCCGTGATGCGCCGGGCCGAGCCGAACAACTCCCGGGCGCGGGCGTGCTCGGTGCCGGGATCGCTGCCGCGTGCTGTCACCCCACCACGGTGCCACGTGGCCGCAGCCACCCCGAATCCGGGCGTCGGCGCAGTTCACGCCCGGCGGCCGCGCGGGTGTGATGGCGGCTTTGCCTCGCGGTAACGCGCGGCGTCGATCGGCGGAAACACCCGGTTCCTAGCGTCGGCCCTGCCCGACGAGAGGAGGCGCGGTGACCACCACCCCGCACAGCAGGCCCGGCCGCCGGATCGACGGCTGGGACCCGGAGGACGAGGCGTTCTGGCAGCGCACCGGCCGGCGGGTCGCGCACCGCAACCTGCGGCTGTCGATCCTGTCCGAGCACGTCGGGTTCTCGGTGTGGAGCATCTGGTCGGTCCTGGTGCTGTTCATGTCCCCGGAGATCGGCCTGGACTTCGACGCCGCCGAGAAGTTCCTGCTGACCACGGTGCCGACGCTGGTGGGGGCGCTGCTGCGGCTGCCCTACAGCTACGCGGTGACCCGCTTCGGCGGGCGGAGGTGGACGGTGTTCGCCACCTCGGTGCTGCTGGTGCCGACCGGGCTGATCTGCTACTTCGTGCAGCAGCCGGGGACGCCGCTGGGCGTGTTCCTGGTGCTGGGCGCGCTGACCGGGCTCGGCGGCGGCAACTTCGCCTCCTCGATGACCAACATCACGAGCTTCTTCCCGCAGCGGGAGCAGGGTTGGGCGCTGGGGTTGAACGCCGGTGGCGGGAACATCGGCGTCGCCGTCGTGCAGGTGGTGGGGCTGCTCGTGGTGGCCACCGCGGGCGGGACGAGCCCGGCGCTGGTCGCCGGGATCTACCTGCCGCTGATCGTGCTGGTCGCGCTGCTGGCGGCGCTGCGGATGGACGACATCGACGCGGCCGTCACCGCACCGGGCGCGCAGCGGGAGGTGCTGCGCAGCTCGCACGCCTGGTGGCTCTCGCTGCTCTACGTCGGGACGTTCGGGTCGTTCATCGGCTACGGGTTCGCGTTCGGGCTCGTGCTGCAGAGCGAGTTCGGCTTCACCCCGCTGCAGGCCGCGACCTGGACGTTCCTGGGGCCGCTGCTGGGTTCGCTGGCGCGGCCGGTCGGCGGGCTGCTGGCCGACCGGTGCGGCGGGGCGCGGGTGACGTGCTGGAACTTCCTGGCGATGGCCGCGGGGACCGGGGTGTTGCTGGTGGCCTCCGGGCTGGACTCGTTCCCGCTGTACCTGGGGTCGTTCGTGGTGCTGTTCGTGCTCAGCGGGATCGGCAACGGCTCGGTCTACAAGATGATCCCGGCGGTGTTCGCGGACCGGGCGCGCCGGGAGATCGCCGGGGGCGGGGCACCCGCGGACGCGTTCGCGCGGGCCCGCAGGTCCTCCGGGGCGCTGATGGGCGTGGCCGGCGCGGTCGGGGCGCTCGGCGGGGTGTTCATCAACCTGGCGTTCCGCGCCTCGTTCGGCGGGGCGGCCGCCAGCGGGGACGCCGCGCTGGCCACGTTCCTCGGCTGCTACCTGGTGTGCGTGCTGGTGACCTGGGCGGTGTACCTGCGGCCGCGGCACGCCGCGGCGCGGCCCGCGATCGCGGGAGGTCCCGGCCGTGCCTGAACCCCGCACCACGACCACCCACTGCCCCTACTGCGCGTTGCAGTGCGGCACCCGGTTGACCCGGGAGCGCACCGGCGTCGTGGTCGAGCCGACGGACTTCCCGGTGAACCGGGGCGGGCTGTGCCAGAAGGGCTGGACCGCGCCCGCGCTGCTCGACGTCCCCGATCGGCTGCTGCACCCGATGGTGCGGCGCGGCGGCCGGCTGCGGGCCGTGGACTGGGACACCGCGCTGCGCACCGTCGCCGACCGGGTGCGGGAGCTCCAGGCCGAGCACGGCTCGGACGCGGTCGGCGTGTTCGGCGGCGGCGGGCTGACGAACGAGAAGTCGTACCTGCTGGGGAAGTTCGCGCGGCTCGCGCTGGGCACCAGCCGCGTCGACTACAACGGCCGGTTCTGCATGTCCTCGGCGGCCGCGGCCGGGACCGCCGCGTTCGGCTCGGACCGGGGGCTGCCGTTCCCGGTGACCGACCTCGGCCGGGCGGACGTGGTGCTGCTGGCCGGGGCGAACCCGGCCGAGACGATGCCGCCGCTGCTGCGGCACCTCACCGCGCCGGAGCTGGTCGTCATCGACCCGCGGCGCAGCGCCACCGCGCAGCGCGCCGCCCTGCACCTGCAGCCCGCGCCGGGCACCGATCTGGCGCTGGTGCTGGGGATGCTGCACATCGCGGTCGTCGACGGCTGGGTGGACGGCGACTACGTCCGGGACCGCACCACCGGTTTCGACGCGGCCCGGCAGCGCGCGATGAGCTGGTGGCCGGAGCGGGTGGAGCGGATCACCGGCGTACCGGTGCGCGCGCAGCGGGCGGCGGTGCGGATGCTCGCGCACGCCGACCGGGCCTACGTGCTGACCGGGCGCGGCGCCGAGCAGCACGCGAAGGGCACCGACACCGTCGCCGGGTTCATCGACCTCGCCCTCGTGCTCGGGCTACCCGGCCGCGAGGGCAGCGGGTACGGGTGCCTCACCGGGCAGGGCAACGGGCAGGGCGGCCGGGAGCACGGGCAGAAGGCCGACCAGCTGCCCGGCTACCGCTCGATCACCGACCCCGCGGCGCGCGAGCACGTCGCCGAGGTGTGGGGCGTGCCGCCGGAATCGCTGCCCGGGCCGGGGATCAGCGCCTACGAGCTGCTGGATACGGCGGGCGCGCCGGGCGGGGTGCGCGGGCTGCTGGTGTTCGGGTCGAACCCGGTGGTCTCCGCGCCGCGCGCCGGGCACGTCGCCGAGCGGCTGGCGGCGCTGGACCTGCTGGTGGTGGCGGACTTCGTCCCCTCGGAGACGGCGCGCGCGGCGGACGTGGTGCTGCCGGTGGCGCAGTGGGCCGAGGAGGACGGCACCGTGACGAACCTCGAAGGCCGGGTGCTGCGCCGCCGCCGGTTGCGGGTGCCGCCGGGGCACGCGCGCAGCGACCTGGAGGTGCTGCACGGGCTGGCGCGGCGGCTCGGCGAACCCGGCCACCGCTACCCCACCGCGCCGCGCGAGGTGTTCGAGGAGCTGCGCCGCGCGTCGGCGGGCGGCGCGGCCGACTACGCGGGGATCAGCTACGAGCGGCTCGACGCCGGGGAGGCGCTGCACTGGCCGTGCCCCGCCGAGGACCACCCGGGCACGCCCCGGCTGTTCCTCGACCGGTTCGCCCACCCCGACGGCCGCGCCCGGTTCGCCGCGGTGGAGCACCGCCCGGCGGCGGAGCAGGTGTCCGCCGAGTTCCCGCTGCAGGCCACCACCGGCCGGGTGCTGGCCCACTACCAGTCCGGTGCCCAGACCCGCCGGATCCCGGAGCTGGCGGCCGCAGCGCCGGAGGCGTTCGTCGAGGTGCACCCGGACACGGCGCGGCGCGCGGGGCTCGCCGACGGGGACCTGGCGCTGGTGAGCTCGGCGCGCGGCCGGACCGCCGCGCGGGTGCGGCTGGTGGACTCGATGCGGGTGGACACCGTGTTCCTGCCGTTCCACTTCCCCGGCGCGGGGCGGGCGAACCTGCTCACGAACCCGGCGCTGGACCCGCGCAGCCGGATGCCGGAGTTCAAGGTGGCCGCGGCCCGGCTCGATCCGCTGCCCGCCGACGCGGCGCCGCCCGCCGGGGACGCGGCGGAGGTGTTCGCGTGAACCACGTGCTGATCGCCGGGAACGGTCCCGCCGCGCACCGCCTGGTGGAGCGACTGCGCGGGCACGGCCACGACGGCCCGATCACGGTGCTGGGCGCGGAGGACCGGCCCGCCTACAACCGGGTGCTGCTGGCCTCGGTGCTGGACGGGGCGTTGCCGCCGGACGCGGTGGAGCTGCCGGAGCTCGACGCCGAGGTGCGGACCGGAGTCACCGCGACCGCCGTCGATCCCGCACGGCGGCTGGTGCGCACGGACGCCGGGGTGGTGCACCGGTACGACGAGCTGGTGCTGGCGACCGGGGCGCGGGCGGCGGTGCCCGCGGTGCCGGGGCTGCGCGCGGCGGACGGGACGCTCGCGGCCGGTGTCACGGCGCTGCGGACCCTCGCGGACTGCGCGCGGTTTCCGGCCGGGGCGCGGCGCGCGGTGGTGCTCGGCGGCGGGGTGCTCGGCGTGGAGACCGCGCGCGGGCTGCTCGGCCGCGGCCTGGACGTGGTGCTGGTGCACCCGAATCCGCACCCGATGGACCGGCAGCTCGACGCGGCGGGCGGGACGCTGCTGGCCGAGCACCTGCGGGAGGCGGGCGTGCGCACCCGGTTCGGCCGCCGCGCCGCCGCGCACCGGCCGGGTGAGCTGGTGCTCGACGACGGCGAGGTGCTGGCCGCGGACGTGGTGGTGCTGTGCACCGGTGTGGTCCCGGAAGCGGGGCTCGCCCGCGAGGCGGGGCTGCGGGTGGGCCGCGGCGTGCTGGTGGACGACCACCTGATGACCTCGGATCCGCACGTGCACGCCCTCGGTGACTGCGCCGAGCACGACGGGCGGGTGCCCGGGCTGATCGCACCGGCCTGGGAGCAGGCGGAGGTGCTGGCGCGGCGGCTCGCCGACGGTGCGGCGCGGTACCGCGCCGGAGCGACCGCGACCCGGCTCAAGGCGCGCGGCATCGACGTGGCCTCGCTGGGCGACGTGGCGCTGCTGGCGTCCCCCGAGGTGGAGCAGGTGGTGCTCTCGGACCCGGCGCGCGGCCGGTACGCGAAGCTCGCGGTCCGCGCCGAGCGCCTCGCCGCAGGGGTGCTGATCGGGTTCCCGCAGGCCGCCGCCACCCTCGCCCAGCTGCACGACCGGGGCCTGCCGCTGCCGGTGGACCGGCTGGGCCTGCTGCTGGGCGCCGCGCCCGCCGCCGCACCGGCCGAGCTGCCCGCGGACGCGGTGCTGTGCCGCTGCAACGACGTGAGCAAGCGGCGGCTGGAGGACGCGTGGCACGCCGGTGCCCGCGACCTCGGCTCGCTGGCCCGGACCACCCGGGCCACCACCGGCTGCGGCGGCTGCGCCGACGAGGTGCGCGGCCTGTGCGCCGCGCTGCGCGCCGACGGACCGACCGGAGCCGACGAACCCGAACAGGAGGGCGTCGCATGACCCGAACCCTTGTCGTGATCGGCCACGGGATGGTCGGCCACCGCCTCGTCGAGGAGCTGCGCGCCCGCGACGACGCGGACCGCTGGCGGGTGGAGGTCCTCGCCGAGGAACCCCGCGCGGCCTACGACCGGGTGGCCTTGTCGTCCTACCTGGACGGCAGCAGCGCCGCGGACCTCGGCCTGGCCGGGCCGGGATTCTTCGCCGACCCGCTGGTGCGGCTGCACCTGGACCACGCCGTCACGAGCGTCGACCGCGCGGCGCGGACCGTGCGCACCACCGGCGGCGCCGAGTTCCGCTACGACGCGCTGGTGCTGGCCACCGGGTCCCGGCCGTTCGTGCCGCCGGTGCCCGGTCACGACCTGGCCGGCTGCCACGTGTACCGCACGCTCGACGACCTGGACGGCATCCGGGACGCGGCGGTGGCGGGCGCGCCCGGGGTCGTCATCGGTGGCGGGCTGCTCGGGCTGGAGGCGGCGAACGCGCTGCGGCTGCTGGGGATGCGCCCGCACGTGGTGGAGCGGGCGCCCCGGCTGCTGCCGCTGCAGGTCGACGACGGCGGCGGGCGGGTGCTGGCGCGGCTGGTCGAGGACCTGGGGCTGGCGGTGCGCTGCGGGACGGCTACCGCCTCGATCGACGCCGGGCCGGACGGGCGCGTAGCCGGGGTGACCCTCGGCGACGGCGACAGCATCGCGGCCGAGCTGGTGGTGTTCTCCGCGGGAGTGCGCCCGCGCGACGAGCTCGCCGAGCGGTCCGGTCTGGCGCGCGCCGACCGCGGCGGGGTGCTGGTGGACGGGCGCTGCCGCACTTCCGACGAGCACGTCTGGGCGGTCGGCGAGTGCGCCGCCGTCGAGGGCCGCTGCTACGGGCTGGTCGCCCCCGGCTACGCGATGGCCGAAGTGGTGGTGCGCCAGCTGCTGGGGCTCGACGGCGACGCGTTCACCGGTGCCGACATGTCGACGAAGCTGAAGCTGCTCGGAGTGGACGTGGCCAGCTTCGGCGACGCGCACGCGACCGCGGACGGCGCGCTGGAGGTGGTGCACGCCAACCACGCGGCGGGCACCTACGCGAAGCTCGTGCTCAGCGACGACGCGCAGGTGCTGCTGGGCGGGGTGCTCGTCGGCGACGCGAGCGCCTACGCCTCGCTGCGGCCGCTGGTGGGCCGCGCGCTGCCCGCCCCGCCGGAGCGACTGCTGCTGCCCGCCGGCCCCGCGCCGGACGCGGGGGCGCTGCCGGACGACGCGGTGGTGTGCTCCTGCAACAACGTGTCCAAAGGGGACATCACCGCGGCGATCGGCGGCTCCGGGCTGTCCGATGTGGCCGGGATCAAGGCGTGCACCCGGGCGGGGACGAGCTGCGGATCGTGCGTGCCGATGCTCGGCAGGCTGCTCGCCGACTGCGGCGTCGCGCCCTCCCGCGCGCTGTGCGAGCACTTCGCCCACTCCCGCGCCGAGCTGTTCGAGATCGTCCGGGCCACCGGAATCGCCACGTTCTCCGAACTGGTCCGCGCCCACGGCCGCGGTCGCGGCTGCGACGTGTGCAAACCGGTGGTGGCCTCGATCCTGGCGAGCCTCGGGCGCGGGCACGTGCTCGACGCCGAGCACGCCGGGCTGCAGGACACCAACGACCGGTTCCTGGCCAACCTGCAGCGCAACGGCACCTATTCGGTGGTGCCGCGGGTGCCGGGCGGGGAGATCAGCGCGGACGGGCTCATCGTGCTCGGTGAGGTGGCCCGCGAGTTCGGGCTCTACACGAAGATCACCGGCGGGCAGCGGATCGACCTGTTCGGCGCCCGCGTCGAGCAGCTCCCCGCGATCTGGCGGCGGCTGGTGGACGCCGGGTTCGAATCGGGGCACGCCTACGGCAAGGCGCTGCGCACCGTGAAGTCCTGCGTGGGCACCGACTGGTGCCGCTACGGCGTGCAGGACTCGGTGGCGATGGCGGTCCGGCTCGAACTTCGCTACCGCGGGCTGCGGGCGCCGCACAAGCTGAAGTCGGGGGTGTCGGGCTGCGCGCGCGAGTGCGCGGAGGCCCGATCGAAGGACTTCGGCGTCATCGCCACCGACCAGGGCTGGAACCTGCACGTCGGCGGCAACGGCGGGTTCAGCCCGCGGCACGCGGAGCTGCTCGCCGCCGACCTGGACGACGAGCAGCTGATCCGGCTCGTGGACCGGTTCCTGATGTTCTACGTGCGCACCGCCGACCGGTTGCAGCGCACCGCCGCGTGGATCGAATCCCTCGACGGCGGCCTGGACCACGTGCGGGAGGTCGTCGTCGAGGACTCGCTGGGCATCGCCGCCGACCTGGAGGCCGCGATGGCCGAGCACGTCGCGGGCTACGCCGACGAGTGGGCCGGGGTCCTGGCCGACCCGGCGAAGCTGGCCCGGTTCGTGTCCTTCGTCAACGCCCCCGACGCGCCCGACCCGACGGTCGGTTTCCTGCCCGATCGAGACCGGCCTGGCACCGGCCCGGTCCCGCTGCCCGCGCCGTCGATCCGGCCCGGTTCCGCGGAGGTCCCCGCATGACGACCTGGTACCCGATCTGCCCGTGGGAGGCGCTGCCGCCCGCCTGCGGCGTGCCCGCGCTGCTGGCCGCCGGGCCGGTCGCGCTGTTCCGCACCTCCGACGACGAGCTGTACGCGGTGGGCGGCGTCGACCCGTTCTGCGGGGCGGGGGTGATCAGCCGCGGCATCGTCGGCGATCGCGGCGGCGAACCGACCGTGGCCTCGCCGATGCTCAAGCAGGTGTTCTCGCTGCGGACCGGTGCGTGCCTGGACGATCCGGCCGCCCGGCTGCCGACCTTCCCGGTGCGGCGGCGCGGCGGAGTGGTGGAGGTCGGGCTGCCGTGAACGCGTGCTGCCCGTCTTCGTTCCGGCGCCGAGCCGACGCCCCGGCCCGCCCACCGGTTCCCGAGCTCGTCGCGACCGGTGCGGGGAGGTGGTGACGTTGCGCGAACCACCGATGCCGCTGGCCGGGTTCACCGTCGGTGTCACCGCCGCGCGCCGCGTCGACGAGCAGACCGCGCTGCTGGCGCGGTGCGGGGCGCGGGTGCTGCCCGGGGCGGCGCTGCGGATCGTGCCGGTCGCCGACGACGCGCGGCTGCGCGCCGCCACCGAGCGGTGCGTCGAGGCCCCGCCATCGGTGGTGGTGGCCACCACGGGGATCGGGTTCCGCGGCTGGGTGGAGGCCGCCGAGGGCTGGGGGCTCGGGGCGGACCTGCTCAGCGCGCTCGGCTCGGCCCGCCTGCTGGCGCGGGGGCCGAAGGCGCGCGGCGCGGTCCGCGCCGCCGGGTTGCCGGACACCTGGTCGCCCGAGTCCGAGTCGTCCGCGGAACTGCTGGCGCACCTGCTGTCCGCACCGTTGGCCGGGGTGCGGGTCGCGGTGCAGCTGCACGGCAGATCACTGCCGGAGTTCACCGCCGTGCTGCGGTCCGCGGGCGCCGAGGTCGTCGAGGTCCCGGTGTACCGCTGGTGCCCGCCGGCCGACACCGCCGCGCTGGCGGCGCTGGTCGACGCGGTGTGCGCCCGCGAGCTCGACGCCGTCACGTTCACCAGCGCGCCCGCCGCGGCCGGACTGCTGGCTCGCGCCACCGAGCAGGGGTGCCGCCGTGAACTGCTCGCCGCGCTGCGCGGGCCGGTGCTGGCGGCATGCGTCGGCCCGGTGACGCACGCGCCGCTGGCCGAGGTGGACGTGCCCGCGGGGCGGCCGCGGCGCGCCCGGCTCGGCGCGCTGGTGCGGGAGCTGTGCGAGCGGTTGCCCGGGCGTTACCCGTCGCTGCCCGTCGCCGGGCGCACCCTGCAGCTGCGCGGGCACGCGGCCGCCGTCGACGGGGTACCGCGGCCCCTGTCGCCGGGCGGCAAGGCGCTGCTGCGGGTGTTGCTGGCCCGGCCCGGCGAGGTCGTCGCCCGCGAGGAGCTCGCCACCGCCCTGGCGCCGAGGCGGTCGCCGTCCGCCGACGCGCACGCCGTGGAGCAGGCCGTGGCACGGCTGCGGTCCGCGCTCGGCGCCCCGGAACTGGTGCAGACGGTGATCAAGCGCGGCTACCGGCTGCCGCTGGAGGGCGCGTGACTCCCCCGCTGCTGCTGGTCGCGCACGGCACCCGCGACCCGGCCGGGCCGCCGGTCGTGGATCGGATCGCCGACGCCGTCGCCGAGCGCGCCGGGATCGCGGTGCGCACCGCCTACGTCGACGTCATCGGACCGACCGTCGCCGAGGCGCTGGACGGGCTGGACGGGCCGGTGGTGGCGGTGCCCGCGTTCCTCGCCGCCGGTTACCACGTGCGGGTCGACCTGCCCGCGCAACTGGCCGCCGCGGGACGCGAGGACGTGACGACGAGCGCGCCGCTGGGGCCGGACCCGACGCTCGCCGAGGTGATGCTGCGGCGGTTGCGGGCCGCGGGGTGGCGGCCGGGCGCGGCGGTGGTGTTCGCCGCCGCCGGTTCGACGGATCCGCGGGCGCTCGCCGACGTGCGGACCGCCGCGCGGCTGCTCGGCGCGCGCTGCGGGCAGGTGCTGCGGCCGAGTTACGTCACGACCGCGGCGCCGCGCACCGCGGAGGTGTGCGCCGATCCCGGGCCGGAGCGGTTCGTCGCGCCGTACCTGCTGGCGCCGGGGAGGTTCCACCGCGGGCTCGCGGCGCTGCCGGTGCGCGCGGCGGCCCCGATCGGGGCGCACCCGCTGGTGGTGGACCTGGTGCTGCGCCGCTACCGGTCCGCCTGCCGGGAGGTGTTCGACCCCGTCCGGGCCGGGCCGAGCCACCCGCGGTGAAGCCGGGTCCTCCGACCTGACTCCTTCGTGGGGACTTGGCGTTCGTTCGATTCATAGCTCGTTCAGCCCCGCTTACGGTGGACATTTCTTGCGTCGTCAGCGGGGAGGCACACATGACCAGCGCAACCAGTTCCGGAGCGAAATCAGGTTCCGGTCGGCGCACGTCCGGCGGCAGCGTCCGGGGGCGCGGATCCGGCTCCTCCGGGTCCGGCTCGCGCTCCGGCGGTTCCCGCTCCAGCAGCACCCGGCAGAGCACCGGTACGTCCGGGACGAGCACCACGTCGAGCAGCACCGGATCGTCGCGCACGTCGAGCGGCTCCGGCTCCAGCACGGCCCGCGGTTCGCGCACCGGATCCAGCACTTCCCGGAGCTCGCGCAGCAGCAGCGGGACCACGCGCAGCGCCGGAACCTCGCGCAGCACCAGCGGCACGTCGCGCCCCGCCACGACCGGGCGCCGCACCGCAGGCAGCCGCGGCACCACGAGCACCGGCACCACCAGCACCGGGACGAGCGGCACCTCGCGGACCGCCGCCACCTCGTCGAAGGCGCAGGAAGCCACCGTGCACCTGCCGTTCGTCACGGCCCAGTTCCACAAGCCCGACGTACACCTGCCGGGCAAGCACGAACTCGCCTCCGCGACCGAAGCGGTCCGCGCGCAGCTGCCCGAACCCGGCCAGGCCCTGTTCTACGGCGGTCTCGCCGCGGGCGTCGCGCTGAGCCTGCTCGAATGGCCGGTCGCGCTGGCCATCGGCGTCGGCACCGCCGTCATCGGCCGCGAGCGGCACGAGTAGCCGCACCGCGGTGCCGGGCGACCGCGCACCGCACCGCCCCGGCCCCCGGACCCGCGTCCCGGGCCGGGGCGGTGCGCGCCGCACTCGGAACCTCGCGTCCCGCCCACCGCGTCCGCCGACGGGACGCACGCCTGGAGAGGGGATCCATGCCGTTCGGCGCCCTGCTGTCCCGAGTCGCCCACCTCGCCGCGCCGGTGCTCGACGCCGTGCGCAACACCGGTTCCCCACCGTTGAACCGCCGCACCTACTCCCGGCAGGGCCGCACCCACCTGGAAGTGCGCGGCCTGCACCTGCCCGAGTCCGCCGGAGCCGCGCGGGACCTGCGCGCGCGGCTGTCCGAAGTGGACGGCGTGGCGTCGGTCGAGGTGAACGCCGTGCTCGGCCGGGTGCTGGTGCACCACGACGCCGAGCAGGTCGGATGCGCGGTGCTGGCCGAGGTCGTCGACGCCGTCGAGCGCGACCACGACCTGGCCGGCCTCGGCAGCTCCCCCGCTGGCGTCGCGCACCCCGGCAACCCCGACGCGCTGATGCGCGACGTCGGCGCGTTCGGGCTGAGCGTGCTCGGCCTCGGCTACTCGGCCGTCGCCGGACTGCTGCCGTTCCGTCCCGCGTCCCCGCTGATCCCGGCCGCGGTGTCGCTGGCGGACGCGGTGCCGTGGCTGCGCGAAGGAGCCGAACGCACCCTCGGGCGCACCGGTGCCGAAGCGGCGCTCGCGGTGGGCGGGGCCGTCACCCAGGGCCTCTCGCAGAACCCGCTGGCGGTGTTCAGCGACCTGTCCGCCCGCTTCTGCTCCGCCCGCGAGGGCATCGCCCGCCAGCAGGCGTGGCGCCGGTGGGAGGAGACCACCCCGCCGGGCGCGCACGAATCCACCGCGATCAGCACCGAGCCGCGGCCGGTCGAGCTGCCGGACGGGCCGGTCGAGCAGATCTCGAACCTCGCGGGCGCGTTCGCCCTCGGCGGCTACGGCACGGTGCTCGCCGCCACCCGCGATCAGCGGCGCGCGCTCGCCACCATGCTCGCCGCGATCCCGAAACCGGCGAAGACCGGCCGCGAGGGGTTCGCCGCGCAGCTGACCACCGCGCTGTCCGCCCGCGGCACCCTCGTCCTCGAACCGAAGGCGCTGCGCAAGCTGGACCGAGTGGACACCGTCGTGCTGGACGCCCCGGCGCTGCTGACCGGCAGGCGCGTCGTGGACGAGGTGCTGCCGCTGGACAGCGACGCCGACGCCACCCGGTTGTTCGCGCACGCCGCCGAGCTCGTCGACCCGCAGCGCCCGAAGGCCCGCCGCAGCCGCGGGAAGTGGTCCTGCGCGCCGCTCGACGGCCGCGCCGCGCAACTGCCCGGGCGAGTGCAGGCCGAGCTGCGCGCGCACCGCGACCGGGGTGCGGTACTGCTGGAGCTGCGCCGGAACGACGAGGCCGTCGCCGTGGTGGTCGTCATCGACGAGCTCGACCCGCTGGCCGAAGCGCTCGCCGAGGCCGCCCGGGCCGCGGGGACCGCGGTGCTCGCCGGGATCGGCAGCAAGCTGAACCGCCGGATCACCGTCGACGACGTGGTGCACGGCGGCACCCGGCTCGCCGCCTCCGTGCGGCGGCTGCAGCAGGACGGCCGGGTGGTGGCGGTGCTGTCCACCCGCGCGCACGCCGCGTTGGCCGCCGCCGACGTCGGCATCGGGATCGCCGAGGACGACCAGCCGATGCCGTGGGGCGCCGACCTGCTGTCCCCGAACCGGTCCGAGGCGCACAGCACGCTGTGCGCCGTCGCCGAAGCCCGCACCGCCAGCAAGCACGCCGCGGCGCTGTGCGCGGGCGGGGCGTGCCTCGGCGTGCTGTTCGGCGCGCTCGGACCGTCGGCGGGCGCGCCGGCGCGCGCCGGGCTGCCGGTGCACGCCGCGAACCTCTTCGCGCTCGGCACCGGGACCCTGGCCGGGTTCCAGGCGGGCGAGCGACCACCGCCCGCGCCGCACCAGCGGACCCCGTGGCACGCGCTGCCCGGCAGGGCCGTGCTGGGACTGCTGGACAGCTCGGTCGACGGCCTCAGCGCCGCCGTCGCGCGCCGCTGGCGCCGCGCCCAGCCGCAACGCGCCGACCGCGGGATCGGGGTCGTCGGCGCCACGCTGGAAGGGCTGGTCAACCCGATGACCCCGGTGCTGGTCGCCGGCGCGGTCGTGTCCGCCGGGCTGGGATCCGCGGTGGACGCGGTGCTGATCACCGGGGTGCTCGGGATCAGCGCGCTCATCGACGGGGTGCAGCGCATCGCCACCGACCGCGAGCTCGCCAGGCTGCTCGACGCCGGGCAGCTGCCCGCGCACGTGCGCCGCGACGGCACCACCTCCACGGTGCCCGCCGACCAGCTGGTGCCGGGAGACGTGGTGGAACTGCGCTCCGGCGACGGGGTGCCCGCCGACTGCCGGGTGCTGGCGGCCGAGTACCTGGAGGTCGACGAGTCCAGCCTCACCGGCGAGTCGGCCCTGGTGGTCAAGACGCCGGAGGCGACCTCGGCGGCGGCGCTCGGCGACCGCACCGGGATGCTCTACCAGGGCACCACCGTGGCCACCGGCACCGCGACCGCCGTCGTCGTCGCCACCGGCGCCGCCACCGAGGTCGGGCGCACCACCGGCGAGGACGGGCACCCCACCGGTGCCGCGGGCGGGGTGGAGGCCCGGCTCGCCGAACTGACCCGGCAGATCCTGCCGCTGTCCGTCGGCGCGGGCGGCGCGCTGCTGGCCGTGGACCTGCTGCGCGGCACCCCGCTGCGGGCCACCGTCGGCCGCGCGGTCGGCCTCGCGGTCGCCGCCGTCCCGGAAGGGCTGCCGTTCGTGGCGACCCTCGCCGAGCTGGCCGCGGCGCGGCGCCTGGCCCGCCGCGGCGTGCTGGTGCGCAGCCCGGCCACCATCGAGGCGCTGGGCCGGGTGGACGCGCTGTGCTTCGACAAGACCGGCACCCTCACCCAGGGGCGCATCACCCTCGGGCAGGTCTCCGACGGCACGCGCAGCAGCACCCCGGACCGGCTCGACGCCGCCGGGCGCGCCGTGGTCGAGGCCGCGGTGCGGGCGAACCCGCAGGCCGAGGGCGACCAGCCGCTGCCGCACCTCACCGACCGGGCCGTGCTGGAGGGCGCGCTGGCCGCCGGCATCGACCCGAACGACCGCGAGGTGCTGGCGGACCTGCCGTTCGAACCGTCCCGCAGCTTCCACGCCACCCGCACCCGCGGACCCGACGGGGTCGAACTGCACGTCAAAGGCGCGCCCGAGGTCGTGCTGGAGCGCTGCACGCGGTGGCGGGGCGCCGAGTTCGACGCGCCGGCCCGCGCCGAGGTGGAGCGCGAGATCGAGCGGCTCGCGCTGCTCGGCTACCGGCTGCTGGCCGTCGCCGAGAAGGCCGCGCCGGACGACACCGG
The DNA here is from genome assembly GCF_020176775.1 of Saccharopolyspora sp. 6M. Classification (NCBI taxonomy): domain Bacteria; kingdom Bacillati; phylum Actinomycetota; class Actinomycetes; order Pseudonocardiales; family Pseudonocardiaceae; genus Saccharopolyspora; species Saccharopolyspora sp. 6M. The sequence continues at coordinate 40,028 of NZ_JAIUJZ010000057.1, read as the reverse complement.
GTCCGAACTGGACGACGCCGAGGTGTACGGGCTGAACTTCGTCGGGCTGCTCGGCCTGGCCGACCCGGTGCACCCCACCGCCGCCGAAGCGGTCAGCCGGCTGCGGCGGGCCGGAGTCGACGTCATCATGATCACCGGCGATCATCCGAGCACCGCCGAGGCCATCGCCGCGGAGCTCGGCATGCTCGGCGGCAAGCGGGTGCTGCACGGCGCGGAGCTCGACGAGCTCGACGACGAGGAGCTGGCCGCCGAACTCCCCGCCGTCTCGGTGTTCGCCCGGGTCAGCCCGGCGCAGAAAGCCCGCATCGTGCGGTTGCTGCGCGCCGACGGCCGCACCGTGGCGATGACCGGCGACGGCGCCAACGACGTGCCCGCGATCAAGCTCGCGCACGTCGGCATCGCGCTGGGTTCGCGCGCGACCCCGGCCGCGCGGGAGTCGGCGGACCTCGTGGTGGCCGACGACCGGATCGAGACCATCACCGACGGCATCGTGGAGGGCCGCGGAATGTGGGCTTCGGTGCACGACGCGCTGTCGATGCTGCTCGGCGGCAACCTCGGGGAGATCGGCTACGCGGTCGGGTCCGGGTTCTTCGGCGGGGACGCCGGGCTCAACGCCCGCCAGCTGCTGGTGGTGAACATGCTGACCGACGTGCTGCCCGCGATCGCGAGCGCGGTGCGGCCGCCGCCGCACGCCACCCCGGAGCGGTTGCTCGCCGAAGGGCCGGACGCCTCGCTCGGCAAGGCGCTCACGGAGGCCGTGTACCTGCGCGCGGCGGCCACGGCGGGCGCGGCCGGACTCGCCTGGGCGCTGGCCCGCCCGGTGTCCACCGCGGCGCAGGCCCGCACCACCGGCCTGGTGGCGCTGGTGGCCGCGCAGCTCGCCCAGACCCTCGCCGTGCGCGGGCGCACGCGGCTGGTGCTCGCCTCGGGCGCGGTGTCGCTGGTGGTGCTGTTCGGGGTGGTGCAGGTGCCGGGATTGAGCCGGTTCTTCGGTAGCAGTCCGCTACTACCACACCAGTGGTGCATCGCGGTGGGCTCGGCGATCGGAACCACCACGGCCGTGGTGCTGTGGCAGCGCCCACCTGCGGATTCCTCCCCCGCCGAACCGCGCGCGCTGCCCGCGGCGGAGGAGGAACCGGCCGAACCCGCCCCGGACGAGATCACCGAGGGTGCGGACGGTCCGGTCGTGGACGGCGAGGTGCTCCCGCCTCCGCGCGCCGCCCGCAACGGCGCCGACCGCGGCATCCCCACCGGGTCCGCGCCGCTCGCCACGACACCCGGGTGAGCGGCGCGCAGCACCTCGGGCGACCGGTCGCACGCGGCCCGGGAGATCCCCTCACCTGGTGGAACGGCGGATTTTCCCCGCCGCTTCACCTGCCCGTCACCCGGAACCAACCCGGCCCTCACCCCGCACCGGGACCGTCGGGGCGTACGAGCAGGAATCCGACGGCAGAAAGCACGCCCACCATGAACTTCCTGGCGACCCTGCTGACCAGCGTGGCCGTGGCCCTCCTGGAGGGGCTCATCGTCCACGCCGCCAAGACCGCCTACCAGCGCATGTCCCGCACCCGCGCGGCCTGACCGATCAGCGCTCCGGCGTTGCTCGGACCTCGACGGGCCGGGCGGTGGGTTCGACCGCGGGGGCGGACCGCTGGGCGATGAAGGCACCGGCGAGCACCAGCGCTCCCCCGGCGAGCTGCCACGGGCCGACGTGCTCGCCGAGCAGCAGCCAGGCCAGCACGGTGGCCACCACCGGCTCCAGGAACGCCACCGCGCCCGCGACCGGCGGCGACAGCCGCCGCACCGCCAGGATGCCGGTGAGGTAGGCGAGCACGGTGCTCACCAGCACGACCCATCCGACGACGAGCAGCGCCGGGAACGGCGTGCCGGACAGCTGCACCGGCCGCGCCAGCAGCGCCCAGTCCAGCTCCCACGGCCGCGCGACCAGCGTGACGACGGCGGCACCGACGAGCAGGCCGTAGGAGACCAGCGCCCGCGGATCCACCTCGGCGGAGCTGTCCGAGAGCAGGAAGTACCCGGCCTGGCACCCGCCCGCGGCCAGCGCGAGCAGCAGCCCGGCCGGGTCGAAGCGCAGCCCGGCGGCGACCTCCACGACGCACGCCAGCCCGACCAGCGCGAGCGCGGTGCCGATCGCGGCCTGCCTGGTCACCGGGGCGCGGCGCACGAACCGGATCCAGCCGAGGACCAGCACCGGCCCCAGGAACTCGATGAGCAGCGCCACCGCCACCGGGATCGAGGCGATGGCCGCGAAGTAGCAGGTCTGCACCCCGGCGATGGCGAACAGCCCGTAGCCCAGCAGCAGCCACGGCGCCCGCCGCAGCGCTCCGGCGTGGCGCACCGCGAACGGCAGCATCAGCAGCGCCCCGCCCGCCAGCCGCATCCACGCCACCTGCAGCGGGGTGAAACCGACGGTGATCAGCGGTTTCGCGAACGGGCCCGAGCCGCCGAAGCAGAGCGCGGAGAGGACCGCGGCGGTCACGCCGGCGGACTTGGGAGCGGCGAGCAGGGTGCGCACGCAGGTCATCGAAGCACAGGCGCCGGGCCCGCCGCTCCGAGTCCCGGCACCACCCGGAGCACCGCACCTCCGCGGTTCCCCCCGACCGGTCGACCCGCTCGGATCGAGGGCGGACCGTCCGGTCTAGTCGCCGCTCCGGCCGGGTTCGGGCGCCGTGTCGCGCGCGGCGAGCACCCGGCCGATGAACAGGTCGTAGACGACCGCGCCGAGCACCCCGCCCACCAGCGGCCCGACGATCGGGATCCAGAAGTACCAGCTGAAGTACTGGTAGCTGCCGGGCAGCGCGATCTCGTCCCACCCGGCCAGGTAGGTCCACAGCCGCGGCCCGAAGTCGCGCGCCGGGTTGATCGCGTACCCCGCGTTGGTGCCGAAGCTCAGCCCGATGGCGGTCACCACCATCCCGATCAGGAACGGGCCGAGGTTCGAGGCGGGCGCGGTGTTGCGCAGGTCGATGAGCGCGCAGATCAGCGCGACGAGGATCGCGGTGCCCACGACCTGGTCCAGCAGCGGGCCGAACCAGGAGTCGCCGAAGTACTTCGCCGGGAACGTCGCGAAGATCGAGAACGTGTCCAGCGCTTCCGGGCGGGTGACCCCGGCCTTCGCGTTGTAGGCGTCGATGGCCCACCGGTAGCAGGCGTGCACGACGCCTGCGGCGAGGAAGGCCCCGACCACCTGGGCGGCCACGTAGGGCACGACCTTGCGCCACGGGAAGCTCCGCCGGACGGCGAAGGCCAGGGTGACGGCGGGGTTGATGTGCGCGCCGCTGACGCCGCCCGCGATGTAGACGCCGAACACGACGGCGAAGCCCCAGCCGAAGGCGATGATGAGCCAGTTGCCCGCGCCGAACGCGTCCTCCTGGCGGCCGGAACCGGGAAGCCCGGCGAGCGCGACGGCCACCGAGCCGCAGCCCAGCAGGATGAGCACGAAGGTGCCGAGGAATTCCGCCGCCAGCTCGCCGCCGAGCCCGCTGCGGGACCGCTCCCGTGTGGCCATGGTTCCCCCCTGCGCTGGAGCGCCGGACGGCACCGTTCCGCCCGGGCGGTCTGCCGCGTCGAGCGTAAGTCCGCGGCCCGGTGGGCGCGCGGCGCCGAGGCGGGCGGGACGCGTCCGGGGCGAAACGTGATCTCCCGCACCGTTCCGCGGCGTTCCGGACGGGATTCCGCCGGAAAAAACGGGGTTGTGCACGAACCGGAACATCGGACGGCCGATTCGGGCGGACCCGGCCTTGAGCCGGATTACAGGACAAGCGTACTGTTATGACCATCAGACCGCCGGGGCTGCGCGCATGCTCGGCCGACGTGCGCGAGACTCGCGGTCGTTCCCTGAACTGACTTGCGCCCGTCGCGAGATGGAGTTGAACGTGACTGCACCTGCGAGCAAGGACAGCTTCGGTGCCCGCGGCACGCTGAAGGTCGGTGACGCCTCCTACGAGGTGTTCCGGCTGAACGCGGTCGACGGCGCGGCGCGGCTGCCCTACAGCCTCAAGATCCTGCTGGAGAACCTGCTGCGCACCGAGGACGGTGCGAACATCACCGCCGACCACGTGCGCGCCCTGGCGAGCTGGGATGCCAAGGCCGAGCCGTCGACGGAGATCCAGTTCACCCCCGCGCGGGTCATCATGCAGGACTTCACCGGAGTCCCCTGCGTGGTCGACCTGGCCACCATGCGCGAGGCCGTCGCCGACCTCGGCGGCGACACCTCCAAGGTGAACCCGCTGGCCCCCGCCGAGCTGGTCATCGACCACTCGGTGATCATCGACGTGTTCGGCAAGCCGGACGCCTTCGAGCGCAACGTCGAGTTCGAGTACGGCCGCAACAAGGAGCGCTACCAGTTCCTGCGCTGGGGCCAGGGCGCCTTCGACGAGTTCAAGGTCGTCCCCCCGGGCACCGGCATCGTGCACCAGGTCAACATCGAGCACCTGGCCCGCACCGTGATGGCCCGCAACGGCCAGGCCTACCCGGACTCGTGCGTCGGCACCGACTCGCACACCACCATGGTCAACGGCCTGGGCGTGCTGGGCTGGGGCGTCGGCGGCATCGAGGCTGAGGCCGCGATGCTGGGCCAGCCGGTCTCGATGCTCATCCCGCGCGTGGTCGGCTTCAAGCTGACCGGGGAGATCCCCGCCGGTGCCACCGCCACCGACGTGGTCCTCACGATCACCGAGATGCTGCGCAAGCACGGCGTCGTCGGCAAGTTCGTCGAGTTCTACGGTTCGGGCGTCGCCTCGGTGCCGCTGGCCAACCGCGCCACCATCGGCAACATGAGCCCCGAGTTCGGCTCGACCGCCGCGATCTTCCCGATCGACGACGAGACGATCCGGTACCTCAAGCTCACCGGCCGCCCGGCCGACCAGGTCGCGCTGGTGGAGGCCTACGCCAAGGAGCAGGGCCTCTGGCACGACGCGGACCACGAGCCGGAGTACTCGGAGCTGCTGGAGCTCGACCTGTCCACGGTCGTGCCGTCCATCGCCGGGCCGAAGCGCCCGCAGGACCGCATCGAGGTCTCCGACGCCAAGCCGTCGTTCCGCAAGTCGCTCACCGACTACGTGCAGGTACAGAACACCGACGACGCGGCGCTCGACGAGGCCGGCGAGGAGTCCTTCCCCGCCAGCGACCCGGTGTCGGTGACCCACCACGGCGAGGGCGACAAGCCGCGGCTGGTCTCGGCCGCCGACGGCGCCTCCGGCCGCCCGACGAACCCGATCAAGGTGTCCTCGGACGAGTACGGCGAGTTCGAGCTCGACCACGGTGCCGTGGTGATCGCCTCGATCACCTCCTGCACCAACACCTCGAACCCCTCGGTGATGCTGGGTGCCGCGCTGCTGGCCCGCAACGCCGTGGACAAGGGCCTCACCCGCAAGCCCTGGGTGAAGACCTCGATGGCGCCGGGTTCGCAGGTCGTCACCGACTACTACGAGAAGGCCGGTCTCTGGCCGTACCTGGAGAAGCTGGGCTTCCACCTGGTCGGCTACGGCTGCACCACCTGCATCGGCAACTCCGGCCCGCTGCCGGAGGAGATCTCCGCCGCGGTGCAGCAGAACGACCTGTCGGTCACCTCGGTGCTGTCGGGCAACCGGAACTTCGAGGGCCGGATCAACCCCGACGTCAAGATGAACTACCTGGCCTCGCCGCCGCTGGTCATCGCCTACGCGCTCGCGGGCACCATGGACTTCGACTTCGAGACCGACCCGCTCGGTCACGACACCGAGGGCGAGCCGGTGTTCCTGCGCGACCTGTGGCCCTCGCCGCAGGAGGTCCAGGAGACCATCGACTACGCGATCACCCAGGAGATGTTCACCAAGGACTACTCCGACGTGTTCAAGGGCGACGAGCGCTGGCGTTCGCTGCCCACGCCGGAGGGCGAGACCTTCGAGTGGGACTCCGAGTCCACCTACGTGCGCAAGCCCCCGTACTTCGAGGGCATGGGCATGGAGCCGAGCCCGGTCACCGACATCTCCGGTGCCCGCGTGCTGGCGCTGCTGGGCGACTCGGTCACCACCGACCACATCTCCCCGGCCGGTGCGATCAAGCCGGACTCCCCCGCGGGCAAGTACCTCAGCGACCACGGCATCGACCGCAAGGACTTCAACTCCTACGGGTCGCGCCGCGGCAACCACGAGGTCATGATCCGCGGTACCTTCGCGAACATCCGGCTGCGGAACCTGCTGCTGGACGACGTGCAGGGCGGCTACACGCGGGACTTCACCCAGGACGGCGCTCCGCAGGCGTTCATCTACGACGCCGCGCAGAACTACGCCGCGCAGGGCACCCCGCTGGTCGTGCTGGGTGGCAAGGAGTACGGCTCCGGTTCCTCCCGCGACTGGGCCGCGAAGGGCACCAGCCTGCTGGGCGTGCGGGCGGTCATCGCCGAGTCCTTCGAGCGCATCCACCGCTCGAACCTGATCGGCATGGGCGTCATCCCGCTGCAGTTCCCCGAGGGCTCCTCGGCGAAGTCGCTGGGCCTGGACGGCACCGAGACCTTCGACCTGTCGGGCATCACCGCGCTCAACGACGGCGAGACCCCGCAGACGGTCAAGGTCGTGGCCACCAAGGGCGACGGTTCCACCGTCGAGTTCGACGCCAAGGTGCGCATCGACACCCCCGGTGAGGCGGACTACTACCGCAACGGCGGCATCCTGCAGTACGTGCTGCGCAAGATGATCCGCTCCTGATCACCTGCCGATCCGGCAGGTAGCTGATCGGCGGGGCCGGCACGTCACAAGCGTGCGGGGGCCGTCGCGCGTTCCGGGTCAGTTGATGCAGTTGATGCCGTCGGCGGTGAGCGGTTCCGGGGCGATGGGCTGCTCCTGGCGGGGCGCCGAAGTGCCCGTGCGGCTCGTCGTCGGCTCCGAGGTCCGCGTGGTCTCCGAGGTCGTGGAGCGGGTGCTCGACGAGCGGGTGCTGCTGGAGGGGCTCGTGGTCTCCTCGCTCGACCGGGACGTGCGGGTCGTCGAGGTTCGCGGCGAGCTCGTGGACGCGCCGGTCTCGTCGGCCTCCCGGGTGCTGCGGGTGGACGTCGACCGGCCGGTCTCCGCGGTGTGCTCCCCGGTGGAGCGCGCGCCCGTGGGATCGGCCTGGCGCGGCACCGGCCTGCCGTGCGCGGCGCCCTGCACGGCGCGACCGACCTCGACCGGATCGACCCGCACCGCCTGGCCGTCGCGGGTGTCGAAGTTCGCGTCCCGGATCGGGATGGTGGAGAACTCGACGGCCCCCGCGGTGAGCCCCTGCATCCGCTGGGCGAAGGTCAGCACGTCCCACTCCCGGTCCAGCACGATCGACTGCCGCGCCGAGTCGATCAGCTCGCTCAGCCGCGCGGGCTGCGCGAGCACCCCGCCGGAGGTCGCGGTCCGCACCAGCCCGGCCAGGAACGCCTGCTGGCGCACCATCCGGTCCAGGTCCCCGCGGGGCAGGCCGTGGCGCTGGCGCACGAACGCCAGCGCCTCCGCACCGGCGATCCGCTGGTGCCCCGCGGCGAACTCCGCCCCCGAGTAGGAATCGCGCACCGGCCGCTTCAAGCACACCGGCACCCCGCCGACGGCCTCGGTGAGCCGCGCGAAGCCCAGCAGGTTCACCTCCGCGTAGTGGTCGACCTGCACCCCGGTCAGCCGCTGCACCGAGTCGGTGACCAGCGATCGGCCCGCGTCGGCGGAACGCCGTTCCCGCTCCGCCGGGTCGAGCCCGACCAGGCGCGCCGCGGCCGCCGCCTTCCCCCGCCCGTACGCCGAATTGATCTTGTGCTCGCCGTGCCCCGGGATGGTCGTGTACGTGTCGCGCGGGATGGAGAACGCGGTGGCCCGCGACCCGTCCTCCGGCACGTGCACCAGGATCAGCGTGTCGGTCAGGCTCGCCGGGTTCCGCCCGGCCCCCAGCCGGCGCAGCACGTCGTCCGGCAGCGGCCGCCCCTGCGCGTCGGTGCGGCTGTCCAAGCCCACCAGCAGGATGTCGGTGGCCCCGTCGGCCGTCGCGCCCTCGGTGGCGGCGCTGGTGCTCAGCGCCCACCGCAGGTCGCCGTAGTTCGCCCAGCCGTAGCCGGTCACCGCGCGCACCGCCGCCGACAGCAGGGCCGCACCGACCCGGGCCACCGTCGAAGCCCGCGACCGGTGCGGCAGCCGCGGCGCGTCGAACGCGCGTGATTCTCGACCCAACGAGCCACCCCCTGGATTGCGCGGACCGCTGGTCAGGCTAGCCGCGGCTGCCCCGTTCAGCCGTGCGCCGACGGCCCACTGCCGCATCGGCGGACGTGCTCCGTTCCGCCGAACACCCGCGCGCAGCACCGGGAACGTCCGGCCGCGGTCACCGTCCGCTGCGCCGAACCCGCCCGCGGATCGGAGGTTCCGCCCTCCGCCCGCTGTCGTTACCCTGCTCGGGTAGCGGCGCCGCCTACCCCGCGTCACCCGCGTCGGCGGCCGCGTCCCACCCCCGGAGGTGAACCGGCTTGCCCGACGCATCGGAGAACGCCCCGTCCGGTGGCCAACGAACACCCGCCCGCACCACCCGGGTCGTGGCCGTCCGCTACGCGCCGGGCGCCGTCGCCGAATCCCGCCGACAGGCGCACCTGGCCGAAGCCGACGGGCCGGTGGCGGACGTCGTGCGCTGGACGACCGCGTGCGGCGAGCTGATCCCCGCCGACGTCGCCGAGGTCTCGCCGGGACCGGCGGGCATGCCGTGCCTGCGCTGCCTCGTCGGTCTCCCCGCACCCGGCCGCGCCTGACACGGGCCGCCTGCGGGCGGTGCTCGGCGGACCTGGTCGCACTTGACGCACACCATCCGGCCCCCTTGCTCGGGGATCAGCACGTGATCACCGCCCGCCGGGCACTCGTCCCCGTGCGGCTCCCGCGACGGCCGGTCGGGTTGCGCCACGCGGGGCGGCCTCCCCCGAAGCCGGGTCGGCTCGCACGGGTCATCGGCCCTCCTCGCGGTCCGACTGCGCGCACGGCCGCAACTCTGCTCCGGTCCCGGGGCGCGCCCAAGATCCATCCCGGCAGTTCCGCCCGCCGCAGCCGGGGGACGAAACACCGGGCGGGGGTGATCTCCGGGTCCGCTACCCTTGCCGCCGATGAGCGACAGCGACTACTTCTCCATCGTCGAATCCACCCACGACGTGCAGAACCCGATCAGCCCCGCGAAGCTCCGCGAGGTCGCCGAACACCTCGAGATCGGCGCCGGTGACCGGGTGCTCGACGTCGGGGCCGGGCGCGGTTGGTGGGCCGCCGAACTCGCCGCGATGGGCGCCGAAGTGGTGGGGCTGGAGAACAACGAGGAGTTCGTGCGGGCCGCGCGGGACCGCGCCGCGGCCTCCGGGCTGACCGACCGGGTGCGGCACGTGCACGGGCCCGCGCTGGAGTTCGAGCCGGAGCCCGGCGGGTACACGGTCGCGACCTGCCTGGGCGCGAGCTTCGCGCTCGGCGGGTTCCGCGCGTCGATGGAGTGGATGGTCGCGGCGCTGGTGGAGCACGGCCGGTTCGCGATCGGCGACGTGCACTCCGTCGACGGTTCCTCCACCGAGGAGCTGCCGTCGCTGATCGAGCTGGTGCACGTCGCCGAGGAGTTCGACGTGGAGGTCACCGGCCTGGTGTCGGCTTCGCTCGACGACTGGGACCGCTACGAGTCCGGGCAGTGGAAGAACGCCCACACCTGGGCCAGGCGCAACCCCGAGCACCCCGACCGGGAGCGGATGCTGGGCGACTCGCGCCGGTTCCGCAACGACTACCTGACCCGGGAACGCGGGTCGCTCGGCTGGTCGGTCCTCATCGGCGAACGCCGCTGAGGACCCGCTCGCCTCAGCGCGGGGTGAGGCGGAAGACGCGCAGTTCGCGGCCGCCGGCGCGGCGGGCGTAGTCCGCGTAGGCGGGCCAGAACGGCAGGACCACCTCGTGCCACAGCCGTTCCCGCTCCTCGCCGGTGAGCAGCACCGCGCGCACCGGAACCCGGCGGGAGATCACGTCCACCTCGGCCTCCGGGTGCGCGAGCAGGTTCGCCGACCAGGCCGGGTGCGACGCCTGGCCCCAGTTCGAGCCGACCACCAGGAAGTCGTCGCCGTGCGGCACGTACAGCAGCGGCACCTCCCGCGGCAGGCCGCTGCGCCGCCCGGTGGTGGTGAGCAGCATCGAGGACAACCCGGCCAGCCGCGCCAGGCCGAGCCGGCCACCGGTACGCCGCTGCACGGCGAGGTCGACGGGCACCAGCTTCCGGCCCGCCGAGGCGAACCACTGCTTGCGACCCAGCCACTGCGCAACCTTGATCATGCCGCTCACCCGGCCAACCCTGTCACACCGCACCGCGGCCGCGACCCGCGGTCGTGATCGCGGCCACGGTGCGGGCGGGGTTCAGACCGCGGTGGCCAGGGACAGCGCGAAGTCGCCCGCGTCGTCGAGCCACCAGCGGGTGAGCTCGAACCCGGCGTCGGCGAGTTCGCCCTCGACGCGGGTGCGGCGGAACTTCGCCGACACCTCGGTGCGGATCTCCTCGCCTGCGGCGAGCTCCACGGTCAGGCCTAGATCCTCGATCGGCACCCGCATCGCCCGGCTCGCCCGCAACCGCATCTCGATCCACTCCTGCTCGGCGTCCCACCGGGCCACGTGCGAGAACGCGTCCGGGTCGAACCCGGCGCGCAGCTCCCGGTTGAGCACCCGCAGCACGTTGCGGTCGAACTCGGCCGTCACGCCCTGGGCGTCGTCGTAGGCCCGCACCAGCCGGTCCGGGTCCTTCACCAGGTCGGTGCCCAGCAGCAACCACTCCCCCGGCCGCAGCGCGGCGCGCACCGCGGCGAGGAACCGGGCGCGCTCGGCGGGCGGGAAGTTGCCGATGGTGCCGCCGAGGAACGCCACCAGCCGCCCGCTGCCCGCGGGCACCGCGGCGAGCTCGGTGGTGAAGTCGCCGACGATGCCCCGCACCGGCAGCTCCGGGTAGTCCACGGCGATCGCGGTGATCGCCTGGCGCAGCGCGGACTCCGAGACGTCCAGCGGCACGAACCGCCGCAGCGTCGCGGTCTTGCGCAGCGCGTCCAGCAGCAGCCGGGTCTTCTCCGAGGAGCCGGAGCCGAGCTCGACGAGGGTGCCCGCCCCGGTGAGCTCGGCGACGTCCACGGCGTGCCTGCTGAGGATGCCGTGCTCGGCGCGGGTCTGGTAGTACTCCGGCAGCGCGGTGATCCGCTCGAACAGCTCGCTGCCCGCCGCGTCGTAGAGCCACTTCGGCGGCAGCCACTTCGGCCGGTCGGTCAGACCGGCGCGGACGTCGGCGCGCAGTTCGCGGGCCGCGTCCTGCTCGGTGAAGTGCACGACCAGTTCGGGTTCGGTCACGGCGTTTCCCCCTCGTCGAGTAGTGGTGCGACGTGCACGGATCCGGGCCGGGCGACGCCCAGGTGCCGCCCCGGGACCGGCTCCCACCGCGCGTCGTCGCCGAACGGTTCGGAGGACAGCAGCACCGAGTCGGCGGTGCGGCGCACCGACAGCGCGTGGCCCCAGGTGCTGGCGACCAGCGCGGAACCGTCGGTGAGCAGCAGGTTCAGCCGCGATTCGGGCCGGGTGCGCACCACCTGCCCGACCACGGCGCGCACCGCCCGCGCCGGGTCCTCGCCGCGGTGCAGCCGGTGCCGCAGTAGCGCCCACAGCACCGCGGAGTCCGTCGGCGCCTCCAAGGTCATCAGGTCCACGACGTCCAGGTCGGCCGCGGCCTTCGCCAGCGACTCGGGCCAGCCCGCGACGACGCCGTTGTGGCTGAACAGCCACCGCCCGTCGGTGAACGGGGCGCACGCCGCCTCGCTCACCGGCATGCCGACCGTGGCCGAGCGCACCGCCGCCAGCACCGCGCCGGAGCGCTGCCTGCGGGCGAGCTCGGCGAACGAGCGGTCCGTCCACATCGGAACGGCGCGCCGGTGCCGGGCGGGTTCGCCGCCGTCCTCGTACCAGCCGGCGCCGAACCCGTCGACGTTGACGGTGCCGCCGCCGCGCATGTCCCGCGGCGCCCACGTCTGCTGCAGCAGCGAGTGCGGCGGGTCCAGCAGCAGTTCCGCCAGCGGCAGCGGTGGCCCGAGGTATCCCAGGTGCCTGCACATCCCGCGCTCAGCCGAGCTCGCCCGGGCGCGGGGTGCGCGCGCAGCGGAAACCGCTGAAGATCTGCCGCCGGATCGGCAGGTCCCAGTTGCGGAAGGTGCCGCGGCAGGCCGCCGCGTCGGTGCCGAACGAGCCGCCGCGCAGCACCTTGTGCCCCGGCCCGAAGAACACCTCCGAGTACTCCCGGTACGGGAAGGCGCCGAAACCCGGGTACGGCAGGAAGTCCGAGGAAGTCCACTCCCACACGTCCCCGATGAGCTGGCGCGCGCCGCACGGCGCGGCACCGAGCGGGTAGGCGCCCGCCGCCGCAGGCCGCAGGTGCCGCTGCCCGAGGTTCGCGTGCTCGGGCCCCGGGTCCCCGTCGCCCCACGGGTAGCGCAGCGAGCGGCCGGTGCGCGGGTCGTGGCGGGCGGCCTTCTCCCACTCCTGCTCGGTGGGCAGCCGCTTGCCGGCCCACCGCGCGTAGGCCTCGGCCTCGTGGAAGCTGACGTGCAGCACCGGTTCGTCCGGCGGCAGCGGTTCCACGTGCCCGAAGCGGCGGCGCAGCCAGCCGTCGCCGTCGCGGCGCCAGAACCGGGGCGCGGTGAGCTCCGCGTGCTGCCGGTACGCCCAGCCCTCCTCGCTCCACCAGCGGGGCTGGTCGTAGCCGCCGCCCTCGACGAAGCGGCGGTAGGCGGCGTTGGTGACCGGGGTGGTGTCGATGAGGAAATCCGGCACGTGCACCGGGTGAGCGGGGCGCTCGTTGTCCAGCGCCCACGGTTCGGTGGAGGTGCCCATCGTGAACGGCCCGCCCGGCACCAGGACCTCCGCCGGGAGCGCCTCCGCCCTGGCCGCGGGCGGGTCGTCGGCGGTGAGCACCGGCGGGCCCTTCCGCAGCTGGTGGGTGGCCAGCATCGTCTCGTCGTGCTGCTGCTCGTGCTGCACGATCATGCCGAAGGCGAAAGCCTGCTCCACCAGCCGCCTGCCCTCCAGCGGGGTGCGGTCGAGCAGGTCGAGCACCTTGGTGCGCACCTCCCCCACGTAGGAGCGGGCCTCGGCCGGGCCCAGCAGCGGCAGCTGCGGCCGGTCGCGGCGCGGGTGCTGGAACGCGTCGTAGAGGTCGTCGATGTCGGGGCGGATCGCCTCGGCCCCGCCGACGTCGCGCACCAGCCACAGCTCCTCCTGGCTGCCGATGTGCGCGAGGTCCCAGACCAGCGGCGACATCAGCGGCGAGTGCTGCCGGGTCAGGTCGTCGTCGTCGACGCTGCCGGTGAGCACCTCGCTGCGCTCGCGGGTGCGGACGAGTTCTTCGGCCACGCGCGAGCGCAGCCCTTCGACGCCGAGTTCGGCGAGGTCACCGCGGCCGGGCCGCGGGGCGTCCTGGGATTCGGTACCTGCCTGGGACCTGGTGGTCACCGGGTCACCTCCATGATCGCGGGAACGGGCGCGCCGGGCCGCCGCCGCGGCGCGCGGGACGACTGCGCGCCGATCAGCGGGCTTCGGTGAGCCGCCGGGGCACCACGTCGGCGAGCGGCTCCACCAGTTCCGGGGTCTCGTCCAGCCGGTCGAGCTCGCCGCAGGCCAGCTCCAGCACGGCCGCCGCGGTGCGGGCCAGCGCCGGGTCGGCGAGGCCGTGCCGAGCGGCGTCGACCCAGCGGCCGCCGGCGGGGACGGCGAGTTCCAGCACCCGGTCCACGGTGGACTCGTCGGCGAACAGGGCGACGAGCGCGGCGGTGGGCAGCATCCAGTCGTCGCCGTGCTGCGCGTCCAGGTAGCGGACCTCGAAGTACCCGCGCGGGCGCACCGGGGGGAACAGGGTGCTCAGGTGGTAGTCGAGGTCGTCGAAGGTCGGTGGCCACGGCAGCGCGCCGCAGATCCACTCGGCGAAGGTCACCCCGCCGGGCGCCCGCCAGTCGGTGCCGTCCCGGCGCAGGCACAGCAGCGCGGTGTCCAGCACCCGGCGCGCCCAGTCCGCGGCAGGGTCGGCCGTCGCCGGTCCGGGCCGCATCCGCGGGATGTCGGTACGCAGCAGCGAGCGGGTGCGCACCGACGCCCAGCCGGTGGGGTCGCCGAACAGCTGCGGGGAGTTCGCGAACGCGGCGATGAACACCGGCCCGAGCGCGTGCAGCGCCGCCCAGCGCGCCGCGATCCGGTGCGGTTCACCGGCGTCCAGGCACACCTGCACCCCGGCGGTGCTGCACATCATGAGGCGGCCGCCGATGCCGATGCGGTCGAACGCGCACTCCATCGCCGCGTAGCGCGGGACGTCGAGCAGCCGGTGCGGGACGCGCCACGGGTCGGTGCCGCGCTCGCCGAGCAGCAGTCCGCCGTCGGCGAGCCGGCTCCGGACGTGCGCGGCGTCGGCGGCGGTGGAGTCGAGCAGGGTGCGCAGCGAAGGGGACGGCAGGCTGGAGACCTCGACCTGGCCACCGGGTTCGACGGTGAGCGCGGAGCCGTTCGGCAGCGGGCGCTGCGGGCTGTCCGGGACCAGGGAGCGCGGGGCGTGCGGGCCGAGCGCGGCGATCAGCGCCTCGGCATCGAGCGGTCGTCGCGGGTCGGCCGCGTGGTGGACGGTCCATTCGAGTTCGACGCCGAGCAGCCGGGGAGGGCCGTGCTTGAAGCAGACCGAGGCCACGTAGGCCTCCGCCTCGGCGCGGGTGCGGATGCGGGAGCTGGGGACCTCGGCGGGCGGGTGCGCCGCCGTGGGGGAATCGATCGAAGCGGTCATGCGGATCATCACCACCTGGATGGGGCACCGGCGTCACCGGGGCCCGTCGCGGGGCCGCCGGGACCGTCCGGGCGCGGTGCCTGCCCGACCGGAGCCGGCGGGAACGCCCGGAATCGGGCGAAGTGCGCGGGCGGGTCGAATTCGGTGCGCAGGTGTGCGGAAAAGTCCAGTGCCTCTGCGCGATAATTCCCCAACAGGTGGACGGTTGCCAACAATACGTACGTACGGATTGCATGCGGCGCGACGGAGCTGGGACGATCAACCCATGCCCAGGGTCAGTCAGGATCACCTCCAGGCCAGGCGCCGCCAGATCCTCGACGGTGCCCGCAGCTGCTTCGCCCGCAACGGCTACGAAGGCGCCACCGTCCGCAGGCTCGAAGAGGCCACCGGGCTGTCCCGCGGCGCGATCTTCCACCACTTCAAGGACAAGGAATCCCTGTTCCTGGCGCTCGCCGAGGACGACGCCGCCCGGATGGCCGACGTGGTCGCCGAGCAGGGCCTGGTGCAGGTGATGCGCGACCTGCTCGCCGACCGCACCCCCGGCGGCGGCAGCGAACCGGAGGCCGAGTGGCTGGGCACCCGGCTGGAGGTGTCCCGGCGGCTGCGCACCGACGCCGAGTTCCGGGCCCGCTGGGCGCAGCGCTCCGAACAGCTCACCGCCGCCACCAAGGCCCGCCTGCAGTGGCAGCGCGACGGTGGGAACCTGCGCGACGACGTGGACGTGGACGTGCTCACCGCCTACCTCGAACTGGTCCTCGAAGGACTCGTCTCGCACCTGGCGATGGGACTGCCCGCCGACGACCTGGGCCCCGTGCTCGACGTCGTCGAGGAGAGCGTGCGCCGCCACCGCCGCGCCTGACCGCTCCCCCGCCGGCCCGGCGCGCCCCGCCCGTCCGGGGGACGCGCGGCGTAGGGTCGCGGCGGCGGCCGCGGCGAGCGGCGGGAAGGAGCGAGCGCACGTGGTCAGCGAGTGGTGGAACCGCTTCCTCGCGTCCGACCCGGCGCTGCGCCGGCTGCGCAACGCCACCCGCGTCACGCTGGCCACGGCCTGCGCGATCGGCGCCGCGATGGGCGTGCTGGTGCTGCTGCACCGCCCGGTGACCAGCGGAATGGTCGCCGCGGTGGTGGCGATCAACTCGATCACCGCGGTGAACGACCCCACCGACCGGGAGCGCCGCCGCACCACGCTGCTGATGCCGGTGCCCGCCGC
The DNA here is from genome assembly GCF_020176775.1 of Saccharopolyspora sp. 6M. Lineage (NCBI taxonomy): Bacteria > Bacillati > Actinomycetota > Actinomycetes > Pseudonocardiales > Pseudonocardiaceae > Saccharopolyspora > Saccharopolyspora sp. 6M. The sequence goes on along the minus strand of NZ_JAIUJZ010000057.1, from coordinate 24,025 downwards.
GCTCTCGCTGACCCTGGCCACCGCCACGGCGAGCGCGCCGGTGCTGCACGTGGCGCTGTTCCTCCCCGTGGTGTTCGCGGCGACCTACATCCGGCGGTTCGGCCCGCGGTACTTCGCGTTCGGGATGGTCGCGTTCATGGGGTACTTCTTCGCGATGTTCCTGCGCCCGCAGCTGCCGCAGCTGCCGGACCTGCTGTGGGCCGCGGTGTGCGGGGCGGGCAGCGCGTTCCTCCTGCGGTTCGTGGTGCTGCGCGACGACCCGCGCGGCGTGCTGGAGCGGGGGCGGCGCACGCTGCGCGCCCAGGTGCAGGGCCTGCTGCACGAGGTGCGCGCGCTGGCCCAGCAGCCGGAGGCCGAGCGGCACCGCAAGCGGCTGCGGCACCGCTCGGTGCGGCTCAACGAGACCGCCCGGATGCTGGAGGGCACCGTCGCCGAGCTCGACGGGCTGGACGAGGCGGGCCGGGAACTGCTGCGGCGACGCATCCTCAGCGTCGAGCTGACCGCGGAGAACCTGCTGAACCCGCTGATGCGGGTGCTCGACCACCCCAGCGGCGGGACGGCGGTGCCGCAGGCGGTGGCCGGCCTGCTGGCCGTGGTGCGCAGCGACGCCTCCGAGGTGCGGGCGGCAGCGCGTTCGCTCGCCGACCGCATCGAACGCGACGGGGTGCGCGCCGCCGGGCAGCCGGACGACGGCGCGTCCCGGCCGCGGCGGCGGGACGGTTCAGTGGAGCTGGCGATGGCGATCCGCAGGCTCGGCGCCGCGCTCGCCGAGCTCACCACCGCGTACGGAGACCTCGGCCGCGTCGGGCCGCGCACCGACGACACCGATGACGAGGGCACCGGGCAGCGCTCCGGCGACGAGCGCGAACCCGACGAGGACCGGACCGACCGCGAGGAGACCGGGCTGCGCCGTCCCGAGCTGCGCGCCGCCGTGCAGGTCACCTGCGCCGCGGCGATGGCGATCGTGCTCGGCCAGCTGGTCTCGCCGAACCGCTGGTACTGGGCGGTGATCACGGCGTTCGTGGTGTTCATCAGCGCCAACAGCCGCGGCGAACTGCTGGTGCGCGCCTGGCAGCGCACCGCGGGCACCATGCTCGGGGTGGTGGCCGGGGTGCTGGTCGCCTCCCGCATCACCGGTGACGCCACGGCGGAGCTGCTGATGATCCTGTGCTGCGTGTTCGCCGCGTTCTACCTGGCGGGGGTGTCCTACGCCGGGATGACGTTCTTCATCACCACGATGCTCGGGGCGCTCTACGGCGTGCTGGGCACGTTCGACGTGAACGTGCTGGGCGTGCGCCTGGCCGAGACCGCGATCGGTGCGAGCGCGGGCGTGCTGGCGGCGACCGTGGTGCTGCCCACCCGCACCCGGCGGCTGCTGCGGGACAACACCGAGGACTTCCTGCTGCGGCTGCGGGACCTGCTGCGCTCCACCGGCACCGCGGTCGGCGCGGGCGACTGCGGCGACGGCCTGCGCGAAGCTGTCCGGGAGGTCGACGACGCGCTGCACAGCGCGCTCTCCAGCGCCCGGCCGCTGGTGGCCTACCGGATGCCGTCGCGGCGCAGCGCGCTGGACCGGTCCCTCACGGTGCTCACCGGCTGCGCCTACGCCACCCGCAACCTGGCGGCGGTGCTGCCGCCGACCGTGGACATGCTCGACGAGGACACCCGGGACCGGCTGGCCGAGCTGCTGTGGGCGATGGCCGAGACGGCGGCGTCGATGACCGCGGAGGCCACCCAGGGCCTCCGGGAGGCCCGCGAGTCCGCGCAGTCCTGGGCCGACGACCTGCGCGACCTGGCCGAGTCGCTGCCGCAGGACCCGACGTCGCTGCACCGCACGCTCGCCACCCTGGACCGGCTGCGGGGGCTGCTGGACGACCTCGCCGAGGAGACCGGGCTCGGCAGCACCCCGGAACGGGCCCCGGCATGACGCGGCGGGCGACCCGAACCGGACCGCCCGCCGCCGAGGAACTCGATCACGGAACCCCGTGCATCAACTTCTTGATCTTCGGCGCGCCCAGCGCGAGCAGCCCGCCGCAGGCGATGGTCGCCAACCCGATCACGCCGAAGTACAGCGTCTGGTTCGCCGGGTCGTAGAGCTTCACCACCTGCGCACCGATGCCCTGCCCGAGCGCCGGGGCCAGGAAGTACAGGCCCATCGTCTGCGAGGAGAACACCGGCGGCGCCAGCTTCGTGGTCACCGACAGGCCCACCGGCGAGATCATCAGCTCACCGATGGTGAGGATGACGAACACCAGCGCCACCACCAGCGCCAGCTGCTTGCCGCTGGAGTCGGTGATGAACCCGGACACCACGACCCACAGGAAGCCCAGCCCGACGAACACCAGACCGCCGACGAACTTGATCGGCGTGCTCGGCTGCCGGTCGCCCAACTTCAGCCACAGCGCGGCGAACACCGGTGCCAGGACGATGATCGCCAGCGAGTTGATCGACTGGAACCAGCTGACCGGGAACTCCCAGCCGAACACCTCGTGGGTGGTCTGCATGTCGGTGACGATCACCAGGGTGCTGGCCTGCTGCTCGAAGAGCATGAAGAACAGCGCGGTCGCCAGGAACAGCGGGATGTAGGCGACGAGCCGCTCCCGCTCCACCTTGTTGATCTGCTTGCTGCTGAGCATCACCGCGAAGTAGGCGATCGGCAGCACGGCCGAGATCACCGTGACCACGTTGACCAGGCCGGCGAGGCCGATGACCCCGGTGCCGACCAGCGCCACCAGCCCGATCACGAACACCGCGGCGATACCGCCGGCCCGGCCCAGCACGGCGCCCTTGTGCTCGGCGGGCAGCGGGTTGCCGGGCACCTCGCTGACGCTGGAGAGGTTGCGCCTGCCCAGCACGTACTGCACCAGGCCCAGCGCCATGCCGACCGCGGCGGCGCCGAAGCCCCAGTGGAAGCCGATCTCGGACTGGAGGAACCCGGCGATCAGCGGCCCGGCGAACCCGCCGAGGTTGATCCCCATGTAGAAGATCGAGAAACCGGCGTCGCGGCGCTTGTCCTGCTGCGCGTAGAGGTCGCCGACCATCTTCGAGACGTTCGGCTTGAGCAAGCCGGTACCGGCGATGATCAGCACGATGCCGATGCCGGTGGTGGCCAGCCCGCCGGGCACCGCCATCGCGATGTGCCCGAACATGATCAGGACGCCGCCCCAGAACACGGCGCGGCGAGCACCGAAGATCCGGTCGGCGATCCAGCCACCCGCGACACCGGTCAGGTACACCGAGGCGCCGTAGGCGGAGACGAGCGAGGTGGCGGTGGTCTCCGGGAGCCCGAGACCACCGTCCTGCACGGCCGTGTACAGGTAGAGCGCGAGGATCCCGCGCATCCCGTAGTAGGAGAACCGCTCCCACATCTCGGTGAAGAACAGCGTGGACAGTGCCCGTGGCTGGCCGAAGAAGCCCTGCTGCGGCGCGTCCGCAACCGTGGGGGTACTCACGATCACGACCTCTCTGGTGCTGGATGCGGCGGGTGGCCGCGTGCGGAACTGCGCAGAGGTTACGCCTTGCCCAAATGGTGTGAACCGCAACCTGGAAATACGGTGAAAATCGGTGGGGTGATCATCCGCAGCGGCGTACGCAGCGCTGTTCCGCGAGCACTCGGCGCGGTCGCGCTACCGCCGATCGGACGCAACCCACCGCATCCACCGCTCCCCGCGGCCCTTCCCGCCGCGTCCCTCCGACAGGTCGCGGCGGCGGACGCGGCGGCGTGACCGCGGGTGGCGGCGCCGTCGCACCGCCCGGCTCCGCCACCCCTCCGCGCGTCGCCGGAGTCACGATGCGCGGTTCCGGTGCTCCGATCGGGATATACTCGGGTCGCTTATTTCCGATTTCCTCCCGAGGAGTGACACGTTCGGTGCCCACGGCACAGTCCCCTGAAGGAAGTACCGAGCCGGGATGTGGTCCCGGCTTTCCGCTCACTACCGGCCTGCGGCGAGGTGATCGCTGATGGCCATCGTGCTCTCCGTCCTCGGACTCCTGTTCGTCGCCGTGCTCACCTTGGGCACCGCGCTCGCCGTGGCCGCGGAATTCTCCCTGACCTCGCTGGAACGCAGCACCGTCGACGCCCACGTCAGCCAGGTCGGCGACCGCCGGGCGAAAGCGGTGCAGCGCGCGCACCGCACCCTCTCGTTCCAGCTCTCCGGCGCGCAGGTCGCCATCACCCTGACCACCCTGATCACGGGTTACGTGGCCGAACCGCTGATCGGTGAGCTGCTGCGCCCGGCGTTCCTGGCCGTCGGCCTGCCGAACGCGGTGGCGGCGCCGATCTCGCTGGTGGTGGCGATCCTGCTGGCCACCACGCTGTCGATGGTGTTCGGCGAGATGGTGCCGAAGAACCTGGCCATCGCGCGCCCGCTGCCGACCGCCCGCGCCGTCTCCGGCTACCACTCCCGCTTCTCGCAGGTGTTCCGCTGGTTGATCGACAGCATGAACAACAGCGCGAACTGGGCGGTGCGCCGCTTCGGCATCGAGCCGCAGGAGGAGCTGCGTTCGGCGCGCTCCCCAGACGAGCTCGGCTCGATCGTCCGCTCCAGCGCCGAGCACGGCACGCTCGACGAGTCCACCGCGGTCCTGATGGACCGCTCGCTGCGCTTCGGCGACCGCTCCGCGGACGAGCTGATGACGCCGCGGGTGAAGGTCGAGTCGCTGTCCTCGGACGCGTCGGTGCTGGACCTGCTGACGCTGGCCCGGCGCACCGGGTTCTCCCGGTTCCCGGTGCACGACCACGACCTGGACGGCGTGCAGGGCGTCGTGCACGTGAAGCAGGCGTTCGGCGTGCCCGCCGACCAGCGCGACAGCACCCGGGTCGGGTCGCTGGCCCGCCCGGTGCCGACGGTGCCGGAGACGCTGGACGGCGATTCGCTGCTGAACCGGCTGCGCGGTTCCGGGCTGCAGCTGGCCCTGGTCGTCGACGAGTACGGCGGCACCGCGGGCCTGGTGAGCTTGGAGGACGTGGTCGAGGAGATCATCGGTGACGTCCGCGACGAGCACGACCGGCGGGAGACCGCCGCGGTGCGCCCGCTGACCGAAGGCACCTGGATCGTCTCCGGGCTGCTGCGCGCCGACGAGATCGAGGAGGCCACCGGCTTCGAGATGCCCGAGGGCGAGTACGAGACCGTCGCCGGTCTGGTGCTGGCGCGGCTGGGCCGCATCCCGGCCTACGGCGACCAGGTCGAGGTGGGCCCGTGGCGGCTCACCGTCGCGAGCATGGACCGCCACCGCATAGCCGAGCTGCGCCTGACCCGGGCGCACCGCCCGGCCGACTCCACCGGCACCTCTGGGGGAACCCGATGAGCGACACCGTGGCGATCCTGCTCGGCGTCCTGCTGCTGCTGCTCAACGCGTTCTTCGTGGGCGCGGAGTTCTCGCTGCTGTCCTCCCGCCGGGACCGGCTGGAGGCGCTGCTGGACCAGGGCGTGAGCCGGGCCCGCACCGTGATCAAGGCGAGCCAGGAGGGTTCGCTGATGCTCACCAGCGCCCAGCTGGGCATCACGCTGTGCTCGCTGGGCCTGGGCCGGCTCGGCGAACCGGCCGTGGCGCACCGGCTGGAGCTGCTCATCCAGCCGTTCTCGGTGCCCGCGCCCGTGGTGCACGCGCTGGGCTTCACGATCGCGCTGGCGATCGTGGTGGTGCTGCACGTGCTGATCGGCGAGATGGTGCCGAAGAACCTGGCGCTGGCGGACCCGGAGCGGCTCGCGCTGTGGCTGGTGCCCGCGCTGGTGGCGTTCGTGAAGCTGGCGCGGCCGCTGATCGCGCTGTTCAACATGATGGCGAACGGCGTGCTCAAGGCGCTGAAGGTGGAGCCGAAGGACGAGCTGGACACGGCGTACACGTCCTCCGAGCTGGCCGAGCTGCTGGTGGAGTCGCGGCGGGAGGGCCTGCTGGAGCAGTCCGAGCACCGCAGGCTCGCGCAGACGCTGTCGTCGGTGGAGCACACCGTCGCCGACGTGCTGGTGCCGCTGGACCAGGTGACCAGCCTGCCCGGCGCGCCGACGCTGGGCGACGTGGAGCACGCGGTCTCCAGCACCGGGTTCTCCCGCTTCCCGGTGCGCGCGGACTCCGGCGAGCTGCTCGGCTACCTGCACGTGAAGGACGTGCTGGACCAGGCCGGCGGCGAACCGTCCACCCCGATCGCGTCCACCCGCATCCGCAGGTTGCCGTCGGTTCCGGTGACGGCCCGGCTGGACCAGGCGCTGACCTCGCTGCGGCGGGCGCGCAGCCACCTGGCGGTCGCGGTCGATTCGGACGGCGCCTCGCACGGCGTGGTCGCGTTGGAGGACCTGGTGGAGGAGTACGTGGGCACCGTCCGGGACGGCACGCACGTCACCGCCTGACCGGCGCGGAGCTCGATCGACGCGGGTCGTCCCCTCGGGGGCGGCCCGCGTCGCCGTCTTCCCGCCCGGTCTCCCGCCGAACGGGTGACGAGCGCGGCGGGGCTGTCCTGCGCCGAACGCGTGAATTCGCGACTCCCGGGCACGCGCGGTGATGCCTGCAACACCGTGCGCGATCGCCGCAACTGCGCAGCGAACGGCCCCGGCGACCGGTCCGGCGCGGGCCGCGGGGGCTGTTCAGGAGCGGTTTCCGGTGCCTTGACAGCAAGATCGGCACGGCCATACTCCGCTACGGAGCCGGGGCTCCGGACCGGGGCCGCGGGCTCCCGGCAGCACGCGCACCGCGGGGCGCGCGAAGAAGGGCGGACGGATGGCCGATCGGATGGCCGGCAAGGTCGCGTTCATCACCGGGGCGGCACGGGGGCAGGGACGTTCTCACGCGCTGCGGCTGGCCGCCGAGGGCGCCGACGTCATCGCCGTCGACCGGTGCGCCGAGATCGACTCGGTCGCGCCGGTCTACTCGATGCCCACCGAGCACGACCTGGCCGAGACCGCCCGCCGCGTCGAGGAACTGGGCAGGCGCGCGGTGGCCCGGATCGCCGACGTGCGCGACTTCGACGGGCTGCAGGCCGCGTTCGACTCGGGCGTGGCCGAGCTCGGCAGGGTCGACGTCGTCATCGCCAACGCGGGCATCGTCTCCTTCGGCCGCAGCTGGGAGCTGACCGCCGAGCAGTGGCAGGACATGATCGACGTGAACCTCACCGGGGTCTTCCACACTGCGAAGGCCGCGATCCCGACGATGATCGAGCAGGGCGACGGCGGCTGCCTGCTGCTCATCTCCTCGGTCGCCGGGTTGAAGGGCCGCGGCGGGCTGGCGCACTATTCGGCCGCCAAGCAGGGCGTGGTCGGGTTGATGCAGAGCCTCGCCGGTGAGCTCGGCGAGCACGGCATCCGGGTCAACACGATCCACCCGACGAACGTGAGCACGCCGATGATCCAGCACCCGACCTTCTACGGGATGTTCAGCCCGCCCGGCGCGGAACCGACGCTGGAGAACGCGGAACCGGCGATGCGGGCGATGCACGTGCTGCCGACGCCGTGGGTGCGCGAGTCCGACGTCAGCGACGCGGTCGCGTTCCTCGCGGGCGACGAGGCGCGGTTCGTGACCGGCGCGGCGTTCCCCGTCGACGCCGGGGTCGGCGTCCGGTGAGCGCGGCGGTCCGCTCCGCCGTCGAGGACGTGCTGGCGCGCTACGCGCTCGGCTACGACGAGGGCGATCTGGAGCTGCTCGCGGACTGCTTCACCGCCGACGCCGAGCTGTCGGTGCACGTGGCGGACGGCGCGGTGACGGGCCCGGTCCGCGGCCGCGACGCCATCGTCGAGCTGGTCCGGGGGACGGCGCGTTCGCAGCGGGACCGGCGCAGGCACGTGCTGAGCAACCTGGTGCTGGAGCACGCCGGTGACCGGGCACGGGCGCGCAACTACCTGACCCTGTTCGCGGTGGCGGACGGCGCGCTGCGCGCGGTCACCACCGGCCGCTACCTCGCCGAGCTGCGCGGAGCGCCGGACGGAGCCGGGGGCTGGCGGATCAGCAACCTGCGGGTCGAGCTGGACCTGCCGTTCTCGTGACGCTCAACCAGGGCCTCATCCCGGCGAAGTGGGCGGCGCTGGCGCCGCGCGCGCTCGCCGTGCACGACGTGCCGACCGGACGGCGGGTGCGCTGGGCTGAGCTGGACGAGCGGGTGCGGCGGCTCGCCAACGGACTGCTCGGGCTCGGGTTGCGCCGCGGCGACCGGGTGGCGGCGCTGTCCCGGAACCGGGTGGAGCTGCTGGAGCTGTACTTCGCCTGCGGCCGGGCCGGGCTGGTGCTGCAACCGCTGAACTGGCGGCTCGACACCGCGGAGCTGGCCCGGCTGCTGCGGGACGCGACGCCGCGGGCGCTGATCACCGCCGCCGAGTGGTCCGCGCAGGCCGCGGAGCTGCGGCGGACCTGCGACCTGGCGCACTGGCTGGAGTTCGGCGGTGACGGCGGCTACGAGGAGCTGCTGGCCGCCGCCTCCGCCGCCGAACCGCCCGGTAGCGAGCACGTCGGCGATCACGACCCGTTCTTCATCCTCCACACCGGCGGCACCACCGGCCGCAGCAAGGGCGCGCTGCACACCCACCGCAGCGCCGAGGCGGGCGGCGTGCACCAGACCGTCGCCGAGCGGATCGTGCCGGGCGACGTGTACCTGCTGACCGGGCAGATGTTCCACATCCCGATCGTGCTGGCGATGAACTACCTGCGGCACGGCTGTCCGCTGGTGCTGGTGGACTTCGCGGCCGAGCAGGCGTTGCGGGTCATCGAGCAGGAGCGGGTCTCGGCGTTCCTCGGCATCACCACGATGCTGAACTGGATGCTCGCGGTGCCGGGGTTCGACCGCTACGACCTGCGCAGCCTGCGCAACATCCAGTACGGCGGCGGGCCGATGCCCACCTCGGTGGTGCGGGCCGCGCTGGAGTCGTTCCCGTGCTCGCTGATCCAGGGCTACGGGCAGACCGAGGGCCCGGGCATGGCGTTCCTGTCCCAGGAGGACCACGCGGCAGCGATCGCCGGGCACCACCCGCACCGGTTGCGCTCCTGCGGGCGGGAGGGCTTCGGGGCCCGGCTGCGGGTGCTGGACGACTCGGGTGCCGAGGTGCCGCGGGACGGCCGCACGCCGGGCCAGATCGTGGTGCGCTCGGAGGCGAACATGGCCCGCTACTGGAACCGGCCCGAGCTGACCGCGCGCACGCTGCGCGACGGGTGGTTGTGGACCGGGGATGTGGCGACCTGGGACGAGGACCGTTACGTCTACGTGGTCGACCGCGCCAAGGACATGATCATCTCGGGCGGGGAGAACATCTACAGCGTCGCCGTCGAGGAGGCCGTCGCGGCCCACCCCGCGGTGCTGGAGTGCGCGGTCATCGGCGTGCCCGATCCGGAGTGGGGCGAGAACGTGAAGGCCGTCGTGGTGCTCAAACCCGGCACCACCGCCACCGAAGCCGAGATCATCGCCGCCGCCCGGCAGCGGCTGCCGTCCTACCAGAAGCCGAAGTCGGTGGACTTCGTCGCGAGCCTGCCCAAGGCGCCGACCGGGAAAGTGATCAAGCGCGAGCTGCGCGCCCCCTACTGGGCGGATCAGGAGCGGACATGACCTCAGCCGTACCCGACGAGGCGGCGCTGGCCGAGCTCGTCGGCACCGAGTTCCCCGGCGGGGAGTTCACCGTGGAGCCGTGGTGGGTGCGGCTGGTCAACGACTGCGCGCTCGCCGATCCGGACGACGGGGCCGGCAGCCCGGTGTTCGCGTTCCTCGCCGCGACCTCGGCGATGGGGGTGAGCTGGGAGCGGTTCTGGGGCTGGTTCGGCGCCCGCGAGTCGGACGGCCCGATGGCCGGGGAGGTGCACACCGTGCTGCACCGCCCGCTGCGGGTCGGCACCACCTACGCGGTGCGGGGCCGGATCGAGTCGGCACGGCGCAAGCGCGGCGCTCGCACCGGCGTGTTCGACCTGGTCGAGTACCGGCTGGACCTGCACGAACCGGACGGGTCGGCGGCCGCGTCCTGCACCAGCTCGATCCTGTTCCCGCGGCGGCCCCGATGAGCGGCGTGCGGCCAGGGGACGTGCTGCCCGACCACCAGGTCGGCCCGGTCAGCGCGGAGAAGATGAAGACGATGGCCGCCCTGATGCGGGACGCCAACCCGATCCACTTCGACCCGGCCGCGGTGCGCGCCCTCGGGCTCGGCGATCGGGTGGTGAACCAGGGGCCGCTGAACCAGGCGTACGTGGTGTCGATGCTGGCGCGCTGGGCGGGCGGGGCGCACCGGATCCGGGAGCTGCGGTTGCGCCACCTCGGCGCGGTGTTCGCCGGGGACCGGTTGCGCGCGCACGGCACGGTGACCGGCGTGTCCGAACAGGACGGTGTCCTGGTGGCGTCCTGCGCGGTCGGACTCGACGTGCTCGGCGGCGATCCGGTGCTCTCCGGCACCGCGTCCGTCCACATCGGAGGGTGATGGCGGTGGACCAGGTGCAGCGCTTCCGGCTTTCCTACGGGGACTGCGACGCGCTCGGCATCGCGTACTTCGCGATCTACTACCCGTGGATGGAGCGGGCCTACAGCAGCTGGCTGCACGCCCGCGGGCTGCGCTCGGCGGAGCTGGCCGCGCAGCTGGGCACCGGGACGGTCGGGGTGCGCTCGGCGGCCACCTACCTGGCGCCGGTGCGGGTGTTCGACGAACTGGCCTGCGAGGTGGTGCAGGACCGGGTCGGCACCACCTCCTACTCGCTGGGCTTCGAGTTCACCCGGGACGACGAGCTCGTCGTCCACGGCCGGATGACCTTCGCCTGCCACGACCCGGAAGGCGCCAAGGCACCGGTCCCGCCGCGGCTGCGGGAGCTGATCGCGCAGCTGCGCCCCGGCCGGACCGGCCCCGACGAGGGCTGACCTATCCTGGCGGCACTATGCGAGTGCTGGGCGAACAGGAATGGCGGGACCGCGCGAACGCGCACCGGGAGCGGGTGGAGCGCTGGACCGGACCGCACCGGCGCAGGCAGCGCGCCGGGGAGAAGCACCCGGTGATGGACTTCCTGTTCACCTACTACTCGCACCGCCCGTCGCTGCTGGAGCGCTGGCAGCCCGGTTTCGGCGTCGCGCTCGAAGGCGGCGCCGAGTTCCTGGAGCGCCGCGGCTACCGGCGCGTCCCCGAGGGCGTGGCGCTGGACCCGGCGGTGCTCACCGCGAAGCGCCGCGAGTCGGTGCGCTTCGTGCACGGGCTGCTCACCGCGGTGCGCTCCCGCAGCCCGCAGCTGGGCTGCTTCGGGCTGCACGAGTGGGCGATGGTCTACCGCACCTCCCCCGGCGACGTGCGCCACGAGTCCTGGCCGCTGCGGCTCGGGCACGCGGGCACCGACGCGGTCGTCGAGTCGATGCCCATCAAGTGCACCCACCACGACGCCTTCCGGTTCTTCACCCCGCCCGCGCGGCCGTTGAACGCGCTGCAACCGGCCCGCGAGGACCAGGTCGCCCTGGAACAGCCGGGATGCCTCCACGGCAACATGGACCTGTTCAAGTGGGCCTACAAACTGGATCCGCTGGTGCCCGCCGAACTCGTCGCCGACTGCTTCGAACTGGCGGTGGACATCCGCGAGCTGGACATGCGCGCCAGCCCCTACGACCTCGCCGCCCTCGGCTACCCGCCGGTCGCGGTGGAGACGCCCGAGGGCCGCGCCGCCTACGTGCGCGCGCAGCGCGAGTTCGCCGAGCGGGCCGCGCCGCTGCGGGACCGGCTGGTGGAACACTGCGAACGGCTGCTGGCCGTTTCGCAGCCGGTGGGCTGAGCCCGGAACGCGGCAGCGCCGACCAGGCCGGGGAAGGTCGCTCCCCCGCTCCCGGCCGGCGCTGTCGTCGGCTCGGTGACCCGCGCGCGGCGGGTCGCTGCGGCTCAGTCCCGGACGGCCAGGTTCAGCTCGCCGTTGTCGTCGCGCTCGGCGTCGAGCACCTTGTCGCCCAGCAGCGACGCCGCCTGCGGTTCGAGGAAGACCCGGGCACCGGATTCCTCCAACACCTGGTCGTCTCCCTGCGGCTCGCTGGCGATCGACGCCTGCAACTCGGCCTGCCCGGCCTCGTCCGCGACCGGGGCGATGCGCAGCCCCGATCCTTCGGGCGAGTCACCGCCGGCCAACACGACCTTGATGACCTCGGCTGCGCTCTCGCTGATCGTGAGCATTGCTGCACTCCTCTCGGAGGCGATCGGATGGAGTCGCCCACCGTAGTGCATCGGCGGCGGCTCCCGCTCACCCCCGCGCCGCGGTCAGCCCTCGTAGGCCGAAAGCGGAGGGCACGAGCACACCAGGTTCCGGTCCCCGCGTGCCCCGTCGATCCGGCGCACCGCGGGCCACACCTTCGGCGCCCCGGTGCCCATCGGGTAAGCCGCCTCCGCCCGGCTGTAGGGGTGCTCCCACGGCCCGGCCAGCGAGGCCGCCGTGTGCGGAGCGTGCACGAGCGGGTTGTCGTCGGCCGGCCAGTGGCCGCCGGCGACCTTGTCGATCTCGCCCTTGATGGCGATCATCGCGTCGCAGAACCGGTCCAGCTCGGCGAGGTTCTCGCTCTCGGTCGGCTCCACCATCAGCGTGCCCGCCACCGGGAACGACATCGTCGGCGCGTGCAGCCCGTAGTCGGCGAGCCGTTTGGCCACGTCGTCCACGGTGACGCCGGAGGCCTTGGTGAGCGGCCGCAGGTCCAGGATGCACTCGTGGGCGACGAACCCGCCGGAGCCGGTGTAGAGCACCGGGAAGTGCTCGTCGAGCCGCCGCGCCACGTAGTTCGCCGCGGCGACGGCCGTCAGCGTCGCCCGCCGCAGCCCGTCGGAGCCCATCATCCGCACGTAGGCCCAGGAGATCGGCAGGATCGAGGCGCTGCCCCACGGCGCGGCGCTGATCGGCCCGACCCCGGTCTCCGGCCCCGCGGCGGGCTGCAGCGGGTGGTTCGGCAGGAACGGCGCCAGGTGCTCGCGCACCCCGATCGGGCCGACGCCGGGACCGCCACCGCCGTGCGGGATGCAGAACGTCTTGTGCAGGTTCAGGTGCGAGACGTCGGAGCCGAACTCGCCCATCCGCGCCAGGCCGATGAGCGCGTTCAAGTTCGCGCCGTCCACGTAGACCTGGCCGCCCGCCTCGTGCACCAGCCCGCACACCTGTTCCACGGTGTCCTCGTACACGCCGTGCGTGGACGGATAGGTGATCATGATGGCGGCGAGGTCGTCGCGGTGCTGGTCGACGACTTCGCGCAGGTGGTCGAGCTCGATGTTGCCCTGGTCGTCGCAGCGCACCACGACCACGCGCAGCCCGGCCATCACGGCGCTGGCCGCGTTGGTGCCGTGCGCGCTCGCCGGGATCAGGCACACGTCCCGCGCCGCCGCACCACGGCTGTGGTGGTAGGCGCGGATGGCCAGCAGCCCGGCGAACTCGCCCTGGCTGCCCGCGTTCGGCTGCAGGCTCACCGAGTGGTACCCGGTGATCTCGGCCAGCCAGCGCTCCAGGTCGTGCACGATCTCCAGCAGGCCGGTGGCGTCCTGGGCGGGCGCGAACGGGTGGAGCTCGGCGAACTCCGGCCAGGTGATCGGCTCCATCTCCGCGGTCGCGTTGAGCTTCATCGTGCAGGAGCCCAGCGGGATCATGCTGCGGTCCAGCGCCACGTCCGAATCGGACAGGCTGCGCAGGTAGCGCAGCAGCGAGGTCTCCGAGCGGTGCGCGTGGAACACCGGGTGCGTCATGTACTCGGAGGTGCGCAGCAGCGCGGTCGGCAGCGCGTCGTCGGTCTCGGCGTCCAGCTCGTCGATGCCGGCCAGCGAACCCCCGGCGATGCCGAACGCCTCCGCGACCCGCACCAGCGCTTCCCGGGTGGTGGTCTCGTCGCAGCTGACGCCGACGTGGTCGTCGTCGATGTGGCGCAGGTTGATGCCGCCGTCCCGCGCGGCGCGGACCACCTCGGCGGCCCGGCCGGGGACCTCGGCGACGAGGGTGTCGAAGAACTCGGCGTGCACGATGCGCACCCCGCCGCGGCGCAGCCGCTCGGCCAGCACCGCCGCCATCCGGTGCGCCCGCTTCGCGATGGCCCGCAGCCCGGCGGGACCGTGGTACACGCCGTACATGCCCGCCACCACGGCGAGCAGCACCTGGGCGGTGCAGATGTTGCTGGTGGCCTTCTCCCGGCGGATGTGCTGCTCGCGGGTCTGCAGCGCCAGCCGGTAGGCCTGGTTCCCGTCCGCGTCGACGCTCACCCCGACCAGCCGGCCGGGCAGCTGCCGCTCGATGCCCTTGCGCACCGCCATGTAACCGGCGTGCGGGCCGCCGAAGCCCATCGGGACGCCGAAGCGCTGCGTCGTGCCCACCACCACGTCCGCGCCCAGCTCACCGGGAGCGCGCAGCACCGTCAGCGCGAGCAGGTCGGCGCTGACCACCACCATGCCGCCGCGCTCGTGCACCTCGTCGATGACCGCCTGGTGGTCGCGGACCGCTCCGGACGCACCCGGGTAGGCCAGCAGCGCCCCGAAGAACTCGCCGTCCGGCAGCGCCGACGCGCCCGCGGACAGGTCCGCCACCACGACCTCGATGCCCAGCGGTTCCGCCCGCGTGCGCAGCACCGCGAGGGTCTGCGGCAGCACGTCGGCGTCCACCACGAACCGCGGCGACTTGGCCCGGCCCGCGCGGCGCACCAGCGTCATGCCCTCGGCCGCCGCGGTGGCCTCGTCGAGCATCGACGAGTTCGCGACCGGCACGCCGGTCAGGTCGGCCACCATGGTCTGGAAGTTCAGCAGCGCTTCGAGCCTGCCCTGCGAGATCTCCGGCTGGTACGGCGTGTACGCCGTGTACCAGGCGGGGCTCTCCAGCACGTTGCGCCGGATCACCGGCGGCGTGATCGTCGGGTAGTAGCCCAGGCCGATCATCTCGGTGTGCGGGCTGTTCAGCCTGGCCAGGTCGCGCAGCTGCTGGAGCGCCTCGGCTTCGGTGGCCGGTTCCGGCAACGCCAGCTGCAGGTCCCGCTCGCGGATGCCGTCGGGCACCGCCGACTGCCCCAGCTCCTCCAGCGAGCCGACGCCGATCACGTCGAGCATCCGGGCCAGCTCAGCGGGCAGCGGCCCGACATGGCGGTCGGCGAACGGAGTGCCGTGTTCCAGGGCGGCCAGCGGGATACGGTCTTCGGTCGTCATCGCCACACCTCATTCATCGCGACGGACAGGGCGGCAGCACGTGTGCTGCTCTCCCCCTCTGTCACTGTCCGCGACGCGAACGCCTGAGAGCTTCACCCGGTCCGTGGACCGGACTTGCACCGTCGGCGGGGAACCACGTCGGTGGTCCCGCTTTCCAGAGGTATCTCGCCCGTGCGGTCCAGCAGGCCTGAGAGGTTGTCGGGGAGGGTTTGCTCCTTCGGCGCCGCCGCTGACCAGGTCAACGGCGAACTCTCCCGCGCGGGGTCGGCGATGCACAGCAGCTTACCCGATCCGGTGACGGCCGAACGGTGCGATCTTCATCCCGCCCGATCATCCCAGCGGCACGGGGCGTGACATCGACGGGCGGTGACCCGACGGCCGCGGGCGCCAGGACGGCCTGGCCGGATCCGCCGACAGCCCGCGCACGGCGAGCGGGACCGGATAGACCGATCGGCGCCTGCGCCCGACGGGCGGGACCAGAACAGGCCGAACGGTGGCCCGCGCACGGCGAGAGCGGCCGATCGGGTCGATAGGTGGCCCTCGCACCTGCTGGCGGCAAGACCGCCGGACCCGCGCCGGACGGCACGGCGGCCACGGCGGGCCTAGCGCGCCTCGGCGATCAGCCGATGCGGCGGTCCCGGCGCCGCGACAGCTCGTCGGCGACCGGCTCGTCCGGCTCGGCACCGTCGGCGCGCTCGGCGGGGAACTCGTGGATGGTGCCGGTGATCTCGCGCATCGCACCGCTGACCGCGATGCCGAACACGCCCTGGCCACCCTGCAGCAGGTCCACGACCTCCTCGGCGGAGGTGCACTCGTAGACCGTCGTGCCGTCGCTGAACAGCGTGATGCGGGCCAGGTCCTCCACCCCGCGGTGGCGCAGGTGCTCGACCGCGACCCGGATGTTGTGCAACGAGACCCCGGTGTCCAGCAGCCGCTTGACGACCTTGAGCACCAGGATGTCCTTGAACGAGTACAGCCGCTGCGACCCGGAACCGGCGGCGCCGCGGATCGACGGCCCGACCAGCTTGGTGCGCGCCCAGTAGTCCAGCTGCCGGTAGGTGATCCCGGCGATCTGGCACGCCGCGGGGCCGCGGTAGCCGACGAGCTCGTCCGGCAGCGCGGTCTCCGGGAACGGCTTCGACCCCTCCGCGGCGGCATCCTCGCCAGGTGCTCGCTCCACCACGCCTGCCTCCCTCCGCCCGGCCGAAGCCGGCGAACCACCGAACCCGGCTCGTCGCATGATCACCACCCGAGCGCGAGGACGATCATGGAACCGGGGGTTTGACCTTCCCCGACCTGGAAAATCACATCGGGGCGATTCGCGCACTCCGAAGGTAAGCCCGCCCGGTGGGCGGGTCAACGCGACGCGCGGGGACGCCCGCCCACCCCGGGTGTGACGCACGCCCCGCCTTCGCGCACGCACCGCACCCGAAGCCGCACCCGCGCGGGCCCCGACATGCGAAAGGGACTCCCGGTGCGAGCTGCACCAGGAGCCCCCTCACGACGACGCGGGCGGCGGGGCGGGTCGTGCGCCCGCCCGCCGCGATCAGGTGTCCGCGCCGCGGAAGTCCTCCGGCGAGACCGAGTCCAGGAACTCCCGGAACTTCTCGACCTCGTCCTCCTGCTCGTCCGGGATGATCAACCCGGCTTCGTCCAGCACCGATTCGTCGGCGTGGATCGGCACCCCGATCCGCAACGCCAGCGCCACCGAGTCGCTCGGCCGCGCCGAGACCCGCACGTCCCCGTCGAAGATGAGCTCGGCGAAGAACGTGCCCTCCTGCAGGTCGGTGATCCGCACCTGCTCCAGGTCCCGCCCGAGGGCGCCGATGACGTCCTTGAGCAGGTCGTGGGTGAGGGGTCTGGCGGGTCGCACCCCCTGCTGCTCCAGCGCGATCGCGGTGGCCTCCACCGATCCGATCCAGATCGGCAGGTACCGCTCGCCCTCGGTCTCGCGCAGCAGCAGGATCGGCTGGTTGGCTGGTAGTTCCACTCGCACGCCGACGACGCGCATTTCGCTGCTCATCGACACATCGCCTCCTCCAGCGCGCCGAAGCGTGACATCCTTGGTCGAGGATCGCGCACCGACGCCTCTGACGCTACCCGCGATACGGCGGACACGCCGACCTCCGGCCGTCGTCCCCGCCCGGATTTTCCGCTCGGTGGACGGCTTTTCCGGCTCGTTCCCGGCCTCGCACCGACGGTGTCGCCGGTACCGGGCCTTTCCGTTGTCCGCCCCGGGCCGGGGCGGTCGTTGACGCCGTTGCGCACCGGTTCCGCGGCACCCGCAGGTGCTCACCGGACGCGATTCCCGCGACGTTTCCGCCGCGGACCGCCCCGGATCCGGGCGCCCGGCACCCGGGAGGGCGCCGACCGCTCGCGACGCGAACGATGTCCCCCGTCACGATACACCGCAGCACATCCCGCAGAACCCGTTCCGGAGTGCGGGAACCACCGGCTCGAAGATCGCTCGCAACGATCACCGCCGAGAACGATCGGGGCGGCGCCGGATGGCGTCGCCCCGATGCGCTCTGTCCGCGGAACGTCCGGCTCAGCGGCCCTGATCGTCGATGGGACCGGTCAGGAACACCAACCGGAACTTCCCGATCTGCACCTCGTCGCCGTTGGCCAGCACCGAGGTGTCCACCGGTTCCCGGTTGACGTAGGTGCCGTTGAGGCTGCCGACGTCGACGACGACGAAGTCGTTGCCCTCTCGCCGGAACTCGGCGTGCCGACGGGACACCGTCACGTCGTCGAGGAAGATGTCGCTGTCCGGGTGGCGTCCGGCGCTGGTGGTCTCCCTGTCGAGCAGGAACCGCGACCCGGCGTTCGGGCCGCGCTTGACCACCAGCAGGGCAGCCCCGGCGGGCAGCGCGTCGGCCCCGGAGGCCGCTGGCTCCGGGGTCGCACTCTCGGTGCTCTCCGGCTCCGAGAGGAACGGCCTGAAGACCGAGGTGGTCTCCGGTGACTGCTCCGGCGGAACGCCGCCGGGCCCGTCGTTCTGGCTCACCTGAGCTCTCCTCTGCGCGGATGGGTCGTGCAAGTGCGTTCAAACGTACCGTGCCGTCGCAGGCCGCAGACGCGGGACTCCCACCTCACGCCGTTCGCGAACCCGAGATCAACGATCATCCCTGGTTGATGATGCCTTGGTAGTCGCTCTCGCTGAGCAGTCCGTCGATCGCGGCCGGGTCCGAGAGCTTGATCTCGATCATCCAGCCGTCGCCGAACGGGTCGGAGTTGACCAGCTCCGGCTCCTGGTCGAGCTTGTCGTTGCGGGCGACGATCTCCCCCGCCAGCGGGGCGTAGATGTCGGAGACGCTCTTGGTCGACTCCACCTCGCCGATGCCGCCACCGGCCTCGACGGTCTCGCCCACCTCGGGCAGCTGCACGAACACCACGTCACCGAGCTGCTGCTGGGCGTAGTCGGTGATCCCGATGCGCGCGGTGTCGTCGCCGGTGCGCCGCACCCACTCGTGCTCCTGGGTGTACTTGATCCCGTCCGGGGCCACTGGGGTCCCGCCTTCCTCGTCGTGCCGTGGGCGGGGCGAGGTGCCGCCGCACCCGCGCGATGATCGCCACGGGCCAGGCGAGCCTAGGTCGGGGCCGCTCCCGGCCGCAAGGCGGCCGAGCGTGATCGGATCGGCACCGGCCGGACCTGGAACGATCAGGTCTTCAGCGTGCGGGCCGCGCGCACCGCGGCGATCACCTGCACCAGGTACAGCGCCCCCGCCCAGACGTACAGCGCGCCGCCCCAGCAGGTGAACGCGTAGGCGATCGGCCGCGCCACGCCCGCGAACGCGAAGTCCTCCTGCACGAGCAGCAGCAGCGGGAACGCGTACATCAGGCAGAACGTGGCGGCCTTGCCGAGGTAGTGCACCTCCGGCGGCTCGAACCCGTGCCAGCGCAGCACCGGCAGGCACAGGGTGAGGACCACGTCGCGGCCGATGAGCGCGGCCGCGGCCCACCACGGGATCACGTCGCGGAGCACGAACGCGACGAGGGTGGCGACGATGTAGAGCCGGTCGGCCGCCGGGTCCAGCAGCTCGCCGACGCGGCTGTACTGGTCGAGCCAGCGGGCGAGCTTGCCGTCGAGCCAGTCGGTCGCGCCGCTGACCACCAGCACCAGCAGCGCCAGCAGGTCGGACTGCGGGCCGAGCAGCAGCCAGAGGAACAGCGGGACCCCGGCGAGCCGCACGACGCTCAGCAGGTTGGGCCAGGTGAGCCACGGGTCGTCCCAGACGCTCGCGGCGACTTCCTTGATCCGGGCGATGCCCGGGTCGGGCGGCTGGGCGGGGTCCTCGCCCCGGCCCGCGGCGGGCTCCGCGGCCGGTTCGGTCCCGGGCTGCCCGCCGGTGCCGATCCGCGGGCCGTCCGGCTCCGGGGACGCGGGATCGCCCGCTCCACCTCGGCCTTCGGATCCGGCCGTGGTGCCGTCGGCGTCCTGCACCACAGCCCTCCCCTGACGCGGTTGTGCGTTCCGCCGCGAAGCGCTCACCTGCGCCTGCGGCTCCGGGGCACCCGGAGGCGCCCGCACCGATCAGGGTGCCACACCCCCCTCGCGGTGGCCGGGGCGGCCAGGGGTGCGCGGCCGGTCAGCGGCGGTCGTGGCTCCAGCCGCGGCGCCGCATCTCGGCGTCGGTCAGGAAGCGGGCCCGGCCGCGGTCGTCCACGCCGGCCCAGCGGGCGCGGCCGCCCACGCCTTCGAGGACGAACGAGTGCCCACCGCTCCACACCACGCTGCACGGGGTGGTGGGCAGTTCCGCCGCGTCGTCGTCACCGTCGGTGATGCCGTCCCGGTGAGTCGTCTCCACGCTGGTCAAAGCTTGACACCTCCATCACGGTCGTCGGCCGGACCGACCCCTTCGTCGACCGACCGCCTCCCCACCCACGCATCCCCACGCATTGTGTTCGACCGGCGACCGGGAGTTCCGCCGAATCCGCCTGGCCTGCGCCCAGCGGGAGCGACCCGACGCCGAATGGATGATCTTGAAAGTGCACGGGTTCGGCGCGGCCGAAACGCGACCGACCGCTCGTCGCAGGAACCCGCGATCTTCGGTCGCCGCACCGGAAACCACCCCTCCCGTCGATCGACCATTGTGGACTGTCGGGCACGCGGGCGCCACGTCCGCGGACCCGGCGCGTCGCCGCCACCGCTCGCCGGCGCCGCGTGGGTGCTGGCGCGAACGGCCCCCTTCGGGTAGACCACCGGCATCCGTCCCACACATACCGCGGGAGGTCTCGACCATGGGTGCCCACGCCGACGCGCACCGGCGCAGCCTCGCCGACCCCGACGGGTTCTGGCTGGAGGCCGCGACCGGCATCGACTGGGACCGGGCGCCGAGCAGGGCGCTGGACGAGTCCGGGCGCTGGTTCCCGGACGGGGTGCTCAACACCTGCTTCAACGCGCTGGACCGGCACGTGCGCGACGGGCGGGGCGAGCAGGCCGCGGTCATCTGGGACTCGGCGATGACCGGCGAGGTGTCCCGCTGGACCTACCGCGAGCTGCTGGACCGCACCGCCCGCTTCGCCGGGGCGCTGCGGGCGCGCGGCGTCGGCAAGGGCGACCGGGTGATCGTCTACCTGCCGATGATCCCGGAAGCCCTGGTGGTGATGCTGGCCTGCGCGCGGATCGGCGCGGTGCACTCGGTGGTCTTCGGCGGCTTCGCGCCGAAGGAGCTCGCCGCCCGCATCGACGACGCCCTCCCGGCGATCGTGGTGGCCGCCTCCTGCGGGCTGGAGCCGAACCGGGTCGTGGAGTACAAGCCGATCGTCGACGAGGCGCTGCGGCTGGCCGAGCACCGCCCGGCCGGCGGCGTGCTGGTGTTCCAGCGCGACCGGGCGCGCGCCGAGCTCGGCCCGGACGACGCCGACGCCGCCGAGGCGCTGGCGGCCGCCGAGCCCGCCGACTGCGCGCCGGTGGCGGCCACCGACCCGCTGTACGTGCTCTACACCTCCGGCACCACCGGCCGCCCCAAGGGCGTGGTGCGCGACCACGGCGGGCACGCGGTGGCGCTGCGCTGGTCGATGGGCGCCATCTACGACATCGGGCCCGGGGAGGTGTTCTGGACCGCCTCCGACGTGGGCTGGGTCGTCGGGCACTCCTACATCGTCTACGGCCCGCTGCTGGCCGGGGCGACCACCGTGGTCTACGAGGGCAAGCCGGTGGGAACCCCGGACGCGGGAGCGTTCTGGCGGGTCATCGCCGAGCACGGGGTGAAGGCGCTGTTCACCGCGCCGACCGCCTTCCGGGCGATCAAGCGGGTCGATCCGGAGGCGGCCGAGCTCGCGCACTACGACCTGTCCTCGCTGCGCACGCTGTTCCTCGCCGGGGAGCGGCTGGACCCGGAGACCTACCAGTGGGCGGTGCGCACCCTCGGCGTGCCGGTGGTGGACCACTGGTGGCAGACCGAGACGGGCTGGCCGATCTGCGCGAACCTGCGCGGCCTGGAACCGATGCCGATCAAGCCGGGATCGCCGACGGTGCCGGTGCCCGGGTTCGACGTGCGGGTGCTCGACCAAGCGGGCGCGGAGGTGCCGCCGGGAGTGGACGGTGCGATCTGCATCAAGCAGCCGCTGCCGCCGGGGATGCTGCCGACGCTGTGGGGCGACGACGAGCGGTTCCGCGAGTCCTACCTGTCCCGGTACCCCGGCTACTACCTGACCGGCGACAGCGGGCACGTGGACGAGGACGGCTACGTGCTCGTGATGGGCCGCACCGATGACGTGATCAACGTGGCGGGGCACCGGTTGTCCACCGGATCGATGGAGGCGGTGCTCGCGGCGCACCCGGCGGTGGCGGAGTGCGCGGTGATCGGCGTGCACGACGCGCTCAAGGGCCAGGTGCCGCGCGGTTTCGTGGTGCTCAAGTCCGGCGTCGAGGTCGACCCGGCGGAGCTGCGGGCAGAGCTGGTGGCCGCGGTGCGGGACCAGATCGGGCCGGTCGCGGCGTTCCGGGACGTGGACGTGGTGGACGGGCTGCCGAAGACGCGGTCGGGGAAGGTGCTGCGCAAGTCGATGCGGGAGATCGCCGACACCGGCGAGGCGAAGGTGCCCTCGACCATCGAGGACCCGGCGGTGCTCGACGCCCTCCGAAGCGCGCTGCGCGGGCAGCGACCGAGTTGATCGGCCCGTTCGCCCGGGCGGGCAGGCCGTTCATCCGGCGTTGATCGGGGGCGGGCAGGCGGCGTTTTGGGTCCGTTCGGGTGCTGTCCGCGCCGGATGGGTGGTCTATACCTTTTAGGACCTCGTTTCCGACCGGGAGTTGCCGATGCCCCTCACCCCCGTGCGCGCCGCGACGGCGGCCCTGCTGACCGGCGTGCTCACCGCCGGAGTCCTGAGCACCCTCACCCCCGCCGCCGCCGCGGATCCGCAGGCGCGGCTGCACCAGGTCGTCCCGGCTCCCGAAGCGGTGCGGGAAGCCCCCGGCGTCGCGTTCGAGCTGACCGCCGACAGCGCGATCACCGCCGACCCCGGCGCGACCGAGGTGGCCGACCTGGTCGCCGAGGTGCTGCGGCCCGCCACCGGGTTCCCGCTGGCGGTCGGCGACGGCGGCGACCTCGCGCTGCGCCTCGACGAGCCGGAGACCGGGCCGGAGGGCTACCGGCTGGAGGTCACCGCGGACGCGGTGACGCTGCACGCCGCCACCGACACCGGCCTGTTCCACGGCGTGCAGACGCTGCGCCAGCTGCTCCCGGCCGAGATCGAGAGCCCGCAGGTGCAGGACGTGCCGTGGACCGTGCCCGGCGGGGAGATCACCGACCGGCCGCGCTACGAGCACCGCGCCGCCGGGCTCGACGTGGCCCGGCACTTCTTCGACGTCGACTCGGTGAAGCGCTACATCGACCAGCTCGCGCGGTACAAGGTGAACTTCCTGCGCCTGCACCTGAGCGACGACCAGGGCTGGCGGATCCAGATCACCGATTGGCCGCGGCTGACCGAGCACGGCGGCAGCACCGAGGTCGGCGGTGGTCCCGGCGGCTTCTACACCCAGCAGGACTACTCGGAGATCGTGGCGCACGCCGAGTCCCGGCACATCACCCTCATCCCGGAGATCGACACCCCGGGGCACACCAACGCGGCGCTGTCCTCCTACGCGGAGCTCAACTGCGACGGGGTGGCGCCGCCGCTGTACACCGGCATCGAGGTCGGGTTCAGCTCGCTGTGCGTGGACGAGGACGTGACCTACGAGTTCCTGGACGACGTGATCCGCGAGATCGCCGCCCTCACCCCCGGCCCGTACCTGCACATCGGCGGGGACGAGGCGGACGCCACCACCGACGAGCAGTACCGCGCGTTCATGGACCGCGCGCTGCCGATCGTGGCGAAGTACGGCAAGACCGCGGTGGGCTGGCACGAGTACGCCAAGGCCGAACCGGCCGCCGGGTCGGTCGTGCAGTACTGGGGCACCGAGGGCGCCGACGCGGAGCTGATGGCCGCCGCCGCCGAGCGCGGCAACCGGATCCTGCTGTCGCCCGCGGACCGGTCGTACCTGGACATGAAGTACGACGAGTCCACCGAGCTGGGACTGAGCTGGGCCGGGTACGTCGAGGTGGCCGACGCCTACGGCTGGGACCCGGCGACGCACCTGCCGGGCGTGCCCGCCGAGGCGGTGCACGGCGTGGAGGCTCCGATGTGGACGGAGACGCTGGAGACCTCCGAGCACGTCGAGCTGATGGCGTTCCCGCGGCTGCCCGCGATCGCCGAGCTGGGCTGGTCGCCCGCGGCCACCCACGACTGGGAGTCGTTCCGGGCGCGGCTGGCGCAGCAGGGACCGCGCTGGGAGGCGGCGGGCATCGGGTTCACCCGCTCCCCGCAGATCGACTGGCCGTGAGCCGCCCCGCGGGGGGGGGCGGGGGCCCCCCCCCCCCCCCCCCCGGGCCCCCCCCCCCCCCCCCCGCCCCCCCCCCGGGGGGGGGGGCCCCGGGCCCGGACGGCCCCGCCCGGCCGCGCGGCGGGGG
>NZ_JAIUJZ010000056.1:0-2538 GCF_020176775.1 Saccharopolyspora sp. 6M | reverse complement strand
GGGGGGGCGCGGCCCGCCCCCCCCCCCCGCCCCCCCCCCGACGGGGGCCCGGGGCGGGGGGGGGGCGCGGCCGCCCCCCCCCCCCCCCCCCCCCCGGCGGTCAGCGCTCGCCGAGCCCGGCCCACTCCTCGTCGGTGAGCAACCGGGACCGGATCAGGAAGCGCACGCCTTCGGGCGCCTCCAAGGAGAAACCGCTCCCCCGCCCCGGAACCACGTCGACGGTGAGGTGGGTGTGCTTCCAGTACTCGAACTGGGCGCCGGACATCCACATCGGCACCGGGTCGGGATCGCCGTTCTCGTCGGCCACCGCGAGGTCGCCCAGGTGCACGTCGGACGCCCCGGTGCGGAACTCGCCCTGCGGATAGCACATGGGGGCGCTGCCGTCGCAGCACCCGCCGGACTGGTGGAACATCACCGGGCCGTGCTGCGCCCGGAGGCGGCGGATCAGATCCGCCGCCTCCGGCGTCACGGCCACCCGTGCGGGAGTGCCCGTGTCCTCGTCCCCCATCAGAACAACCCCGGACCGCTCTGGGAGTAGCTGATGAGGAGGTTCTTCGTCTGCTGGTAGTGGTCCAGCATCATCTTGTGGGTCTCGCGGCCGATGCCGGACTGCTTGTAGCCGCCGAAGGCCGCGTGCGCCGGATAGGCGTGGTAGTTGTTCACCCACACCCGGCCCGCCTGGATGTCGCGGCCCGCCCGGTAGGCGGTGGAGCCGTCCCGGGACCACACGCCGGCGCCGAGGCCGTAGAGGGTGTCGTTGGCGGTCTTGATCGCCTCGTCGTAGTCGGTGAACGAGGCCACCGACAGCACCGGCCCGAAGATCTCCTCCTGGAAGATCCGCTGCTTGTTGTGCCCCTCGAAGATGGTGGGCTGCACGTAGTAGCCGCCGGCGAGTTCGCCGCCGTGCTCGATGCGCTCGCCACCGGTGAGGATCTTGGCGCCCTCCTGCTTGCCGATGTCGATGTAGGAGAGGATCTTCTCCAGCTGGTCGTTGCTGGCCTGCGCGCCGATCTGGGTGTCGGTGTCCAGCGGGTGCCCGGTCTTGATCTTCTCGGTGCGGGCGACCGCGTCGGCCAGGAAGTCCCGGTAGATGCCCTGCTGCACCAGTGCCCGCGACGGGCAGGTGCACACCTCGCCCTGGTTGAGGGCGAACATGGCGAAGCCCTCCAGCGCCTTGTCGTAGAAGGCGTCGCGCTGGGCGGCGATGTCGTCGAAGAAGATGTTCGGGCTCTTGCCGCCGAGCTCCACCGTCACCGGGATGATGTTCTCGCTGGCGTACTGCAGGATGAGCCGCCCGGTGGTGGTCTCACCGGTGAAGGCGACCTTGCGGATCCGCGAGCTCGACGCCAGCGGCTTGCCCGCCTCGACGCCGAAACCGTTGACGACGTTGAGCACGCCCGGCGGCAGCAGGTCGGAGATGACCTCCAGCAGCACGTGGATCGACGCCGGGGTCTGCTCGGCGGGCTTGAGCACGATGGCGTTGCCACCGGCCAGCGCCGGGGCGATCTTCCAGACCGCCATCAGGATCGGGAAGTTCCACGGGATGATCTGGCCGACGACGCCCAGCGGCTCGTGGAAGTGGTAGGCGACGGTGTCCTCGTCGACCTGCGAGAGGGTGCCCTCCTGGGCGCGCAGCGCGCCCGCGAAGTAGCGGAAGTGGTCGATCGCCAGCGGGATGTCGGCGGCCAGCGTCTCCCGGACGGGCTTGCCGTTCTCCCAGCTCTCGGCGACCGCGAGCTTCTCCAGGTTCTGCTCCATGCGGTCGGCGATGGACAGCAGCACCCCGGCGCGCTCGGCGGGGGCGGTGCGGCCCCAGGCGGGTGCGGCGCCTTCCGCGGCGTCGATGGCCCGCTCCACGTCGTCCGCGGTGCCGCGGGCGATCTCGGTGAAGACCTTGCCGGTGATCGGCGTGGGGTTCTCGAAGTAGCCGCCCTTCGCGGGGGCCACGTACTCGCCGCCGATGAAGTGGTCGTAGCGCGAGCGGTACTCGACCACCGAGCCGGCGGTTCCCGGAGCTGCGTAGAGCGTCATCTGGTGCCTCCCGTACGACGTTGTGCGGTGTTGGGCGCGAAGTTACGGGCGGCGACGTTGCAGTGACGTTGCCCACGCGCGTCGGACCGGCGGCGGCAATGGGGTGAGCGTTCTTGCCTGTTGCGCGCGTCACGGTCCAGGATGGGCCGATCGGGCGCGCTCCGCCGCACCGGTGGAGCAGCTTCCGAGCGTGACCGCGCGCGAGCGGTTGGGTACCGTACCGGCTCTGGATCTTCAGCGATGCGATCGCCGCGCGAGCGGCGGTGCCGGGCCGCGGCGCCCGGCGGGGAGAGGAGACGACGCTGGTCCACCGTGGCGTCCGGACATCGCCCGGCCTGGTCGCACCCGCGCGGCGGGGTGCACCCGGCCGCGCCGTCGCGCCCGGCAGCTCCCGTCCCCCGCGGCCCCCCCCGGGGGGCCCCCCCCCCGCCCCCCCCCGCCCCCCCCCCGGGGGGCGCCCCGGGGGGGGTGTGGTGCCGGGGGGATGGAGCGGGCCGCCGCCAGAGC
>NZ_JAIUJZ010000055.1:0-23076 GCF_020176775.1 Saccharopolyspora sp. 6M | reverse complement strand
GGTCGCCGCCGGGCCACCAGACACCTCCACAACGACAACAAGACCAACCTACGACCACCGTGCCACCAAGATCAGTTTTGTTACAAGTAGTAACACCACCGTCCGCGGCTTGCCGCCGCAGTGCGGACTTCACAACCCAGGAGAGTCGAATGGCATCCGAACCTCGCCCATTCCGGATCAACATCCCTGAAGAAGACCTCGTGGACCTGGCAGAGCGGCTGGACCGCACCCGCTGGCCCGATGAGCTGCCCGGCGTCGGTTGGTCCTACGGCGTCAACAAAGCGTGGCTGAGGGATCTGGCCGATCACTGGCGCGAGGGCTACGACTGGCGAGCGCACGAGGCCGCGCTGAACGCGCACCGGCAGTTCACCGTCGAGCTCGACGGGCAGAACATCCACTTCCTGCACGTCCGCTCGCCCGAGCCGGACGCGACGCCCCTGATCATCACCCACGGGTGGCCCAGCACGGTCGCCGACTTCCACGCGATCCTCGGACCGCTGACCGATCCCCGCGCACACGGCGGCGACCCTGCCGACGCCTTTCACGTAGTCGCGCCCTCGCTGCCCGGGTACGCCTTCTCCGGCCCGACCCACGAGCGCGGCTGGGGTGTCCACCGCACCGCCCGCGCTTGGGCTGAGCTGATGAGCAAGCTGGGGTATGAGCGCTACGCGGTCCAGGGCGGGGATTTCGGCAGTCTCATCGCACCCGAGCTGGGTCGGGTGGCCGGTGAACGGGTGATCGGGGTCCACGTCAACGCGTTGGCCTTCGCCGCCTGGCCCATGTCCCCCGACGAACGTGAACTGCTCAGCGAAACCGATCGCGAACGGGCGCTCGACCACGAGCGGTGGTGGTACGGGCGCTCCGGCTACATGCACGAGATGAGCACCCGCCCGCAGACGATCGCCTACGCGCTCAACGACTCGCCGGTCGGGCAGCTGGCCTGGAACCTGGAGTGGTTCGTCGACTACGACCCCGCGCAGACCGAGCAGACCCCCGTCGACCGGGACGCGATCCTGACCAACGTCACCATCTTCTGGCTGACCAGGACCGCGGGCTCGGCGGCACGCCTATACTTCGAGGCCGGAGCCGAGCTGCTGGCGGGGAGGCCGTCGCCATCGGGCGCTGCGACGGCGGTGGCGAACTTCCCCGGGGACAACGCCATCCAGGACCTGGCGCGACTGTCCAATGTGGTCACACGCTGGCGGGAGCACGACCAGGGCGGGCACTTCCCCGCCCTGCAAGCACCGGAGGTGCTCATCGCCGACATCCGGGAATTCTTCCGCTCCCTTCCTGGCACGCCCTGACCGGCGGATCGCCCCAACCGCAGAGAGGAATCGCTGTGCAGATCGGCATCGGACTTCCGAATCAGGTGCGTGATGTCACCGCATCGACCATTCCGCGCTGGGCCGCGCGGGCTGAGGAAGCGGAGTTCTCCACCCTCGCCACGACCGGGCGCTACGCGTACCCGGGTGTGAGTGACACCGTCGCGCTCGCGGCCGCGGCGGGGGCGACCACCACGATCGGACTGCTCAGCGCGGTCCTGCTGGCCCCGACGTGGCCTGGGGCCTTGCTGGCCAAGGAGATCGCGGGCATCGACGGTGTTTCCGGCGGCCGTCTCACGCTCGGCGTCGGCGTCGGCTCGCGCGAAGACGAATTCACCGTGCCCGGGCACGAGCTGCACGGTCGCGGCGCGCGGTTGGAATCCGACCTGGCGACCTACCGCGAGGTCTGGGCCGGCGCCCCGGTCGGCAACGGACCGAACCCAGCCGTGCCATCGGGAACCCGGCAAGTCCCCATGCTGTTCGGCGGGTACACCGCTCGCGCGCTGGACCGCATGGTGCGCTGGGGCGAGGGCTACATCGGCGGTTCGCTGCCGCCGGCCATGACGGCGCCGCGCTTCGAGGCGGCGAAGCGGGCCTGGCAGGAGGCAGGCCGCCAGGGCGCCCCGAAACTCGTCGTGCTCGCCTACTTCGCACTGGGCGACACCGAGGCCGGACGGGCGAACATCCAGGACTTCTACCGGCTGGCCCCGAAGGAGATCGCCACCAACGCGGTGCTCTGCACCACCAGGGAGACGATCGAGCAGACCATCACGGTCTACACCGGCCTCGGTGTCGACGAGATCATTTTCGTTCCCGCCACGGACGATCCCGACGAGATCACCCGGCTCGCCGACATCGTCACCTGAACAGCCGGCAGGGAGCCGACATTCCGACCCGCATGGCAGCGAATGCCCAGCGCGGCCCACCGCGCGCGATGCCGCTCCCACTCCCAGCAGCAGGCAGCAGACCTCTACCGCGTCACTCCCTAGATCGCTCCGCCTCGGCCACCCGGTGCAGGCGATCGGCGGTGATCTTGCAGAGTTGTTCCGTGGTGGCCTCGTCGATGCTGTGGGTGATCGCGCTTTCGAGGACGAAGGTCGCGGCAGCGAATTCCGCGGTGCGGTGTTCGGCGGTCAGGGAGTCGGCGAGTTGTCTGCTCGAAGAGGTTCTCGAAGCGCCGGTGGAAGCCGGTGTGCCACTCGCGGACCGACTCCGAGACGGCGACCCGGTTGTGCACCGTGGCGACCAGGTGCTCGACCGGCCGCAGCCTCTCGATCAACCAGCGGAACTGCTCGGCGAGCGGACGGTCCGCCAGCGAGGCGTGCTCGTGCAGCAGCGCTTGGAAATAGCGGTCGGCGACGGCCACGAGCAACTCGTCCTTGTCGCCCTGGTGTTCATGGCGCACGGACTCGGCGCCATGCGGGAGTGGCGGCTGAACACGTTCGCGGAGCGGTTCGCCGAGCGGGACTGGATGGTGCTGGTGTTCGACTACCGGTACCTGGGGGCCAGCGAGGGCTCGCCTCGACAGCTGCTCGACATCAACGATCAGCTCGACGATCGGCGAGCCGCACTGGCCTACGGCCGGTCGCTGCCAGGAGTCGACACCGATCGGATCGCGGTGTGGGGAACCTCGTTCGGCGGAGGCCATGCGCTGCGGATCGCGAGTGAGGACCACCAGCTGGCCGCTGTGGTGGCCCAGTGCCGTTCACCGACGGCCTTCGCTGTT
Source organism: Saccharopolyspora sp. 6M (assembly GCF_020176775.1). Taxonomy (NCBI): domain Bacteria; kingdom Bacillati; phylum Actinomycetota; class Actinomycetes; order Pseudonocardiales; family Pseudonocardiaceae; genus Saccharopolyspora; species Saccharopolyspora sp. 6M. Next base: position 20,028 of record NZ_JAIUJZ010000055.1, on the reverse strand, counting down.
CTCACGTTTCCGCAGCTCACCGTTGAGCATGCTGTGGCTCATCGCCGCCGGGGTGCTCGACACCGTGGGGTCCTTGTTCGGCGCGAAGCCGGTGCTCGCTCCGGTGGTGGGTGTGTGGTGGATGCCCGCCTACCTCGTGTCGCCGAGCGCGATCGCCGAAGCGTCGCGGCTGCTGCCCCCGGGAACCCGGCTCTCCCCCCCCGGACCTCCGCGGCCGTGACCAAGATGTCGTCGCTGGGGAGGGGACTGTCGAAGAACGTCGAGACCGGTGGCGATCCCGTCCGGCCTGTTGACGCCGGGGTCGGCCGCGACACCCTCTGGGGCGTCCTCAAAGGACCCGGCGGCGGGGCCGACAGCGCCAACGGGGTCGCGGCCCGGTTAGCGCTGCGGCTACCGCCGTACCGGCCGGGAAAGGACCTGCCGAAGATCACCGCGCCCACCCTGCTGTGCGTGTGCGAGGACGACCGGGCCGCACCCGCCGACACCAAAACCTTGCTCGCCGCCGGGCAGGACCACGTGCAGATCGGCCGCTACGAGGGCGACCACTTCGACATCTACGTGGGCGACCTGTTCGAGCGCGCGGTGCGCGACCAGACCGCCTTCCTGGCAACGCAATTCGGCCGGAGCACGCGGTGAGCGGACAGCCGGGCACCAGCCTGATTCCAGCAGGCCCGAAGGCCACATGCGCACGTATCCGGCCGCGATCAGGCCACCGAGATCGTTGACCTGCAACGAAAAAGGTGCGTGATACCGGGATTCGGCGCCGGCGTCAGCTGGCTTCGGAGCCCGCTTCCGGGAAGCCGCGGCGTTCCCGGTGTTCGCGGGCGTCGATGGCGGAGCCGGTGAGGCTGCGCTCGATGTGCGCGCGCATCAGCTCGCGCGCTCCAGGCGCATCGGCGGCGGCGATGAGGTCGCACAGCTCGTGGTGTTCGCGGTGGTCGCGGGTGCGGGGTTCGTCGCCGGGCGGGAGTTCCAGCCCGATCCGCCGGTAGCGGTCGGACTTGTCCCAGACGTCGTCGAGCATCTTGATCAGCACGTCGTTGTGCGAGGCGGCGTAGAGGGCGCGGTGGAACGCTCGGTGGGCGGTCAGGGTTTCCTCACCCCAGGCGCGGGTGACGGGGAGGCGGGCGACGGGGCCATCGCGGCAACGCCGGCTTCAGCGGCCCCTGGTGGGCTCGGTGGCACCGGAGTGCTGCACCACGCGCGTGCCCGGGCGCCCTGGTCCGGTGAGGACGGCGGCATCCTCAGCGCTCGCAAGGCGATGCGCCGTCCACCGCTACCTCGCGCAGCGAACGCACCACCACGTCCGCGCCGGAATCTCGCAGGGATCCGGGGTCCGCGGCGGTGGCCACGCCGATGACGAGGCCGAACCCACCGGCACGACCGGCTCGGACACCCACCGCCGCGTCCTCGAGGACCGCTGATCGCCGGGGAGCGCACCCGAGCCTGCGGGCGGCTTCCAGGTACGTCGCCGGATCCGGTTTGCCGCGCAGACCCAGCTCCGCCGCCACGACGCCGTCGACCGAGACGTCGAACAACCCGGCGATGCCCGCACCGTCCAGCACCAGCGCGCAGTTGCGGCTGGCAGACACGACCGCCGTCCGCACGCGCCGCGCGCGCAACGACGTGACCAGCTCCACCGCACCGTCCAGCACACGCGCGCCGTGGGCGCCGACCGCGTCGCGGAAGTACCGGTCCTTGAGCTTTCCCAGCCCTACCAGCGTTTCGTGCCCCGGAGGGTCGGATGGGGAACCGGCCGGGAGGTCGATCCCCCTGGATCCCAGGAATGCGCGCACACCGTCGTCCCGAGGTCTGCCGTCGACGTGGCGCAGGTAGTCCTCCTCGGTGAACGGGCCGGGACGCTCCGCTCGACCCGCCAGGTACTGGTCGAACAGCCGCTTCCACGCCGCGCGGTGCACCGAGGCCGTGTCGGTCAGCACCCCGTCGAGGTCGAACAACGCCGCGCCGTGCTCGTGCGGATCGATGCGGACCACTACCACCGCTCCCCCGTCGCGTCGGGTCGATCGCCGCCGGCACCCGGCCGCCGCATCGACTGCCGCTCCGGGATGCCCGCCGCCCGCGTTCCGGGAAACGACGCTCCCGCCGATCGGAATCCGCCGCGGGGAGCGGGCCGATGTTCTCTGGTACCAGCGGTTCGGCGCGTGCCAGGTTGGTACCCGCAGGACATCGGTCGAGGCCGGCGGCCCGGACGGGGACGGCGGGCCGCCCCGGGAGGACGGGATGGCATCCATCGCCGACACCATGAACGCGTGGATCGTGCGCGAGCCCGGCCCGCTCGCGGAGCAGCCGTTGCGCTGGGTGCTGCGCCCCGTCCCGTCCCGGGACTCCGGCGAGCTGCTGGTGCGGGTGCTGGCCTGCGGGGTGTGCCGCACCGACCTGCACCTCGCCGAGGGCGACCTGCCCGCCCACCGCCGGCCCGTCGTGCCGGGCCACGAAGTCGTCGGAGAAGTAGTGGCCTGCGACCCGGCCGCCACCGGTTTCGACTTGGGCGAACGGGTCGGCATCCCGTGGTTGCGGGGCACGTGCGGGCGATGCGGGTTCTGCTTGCGGGGAAGGGAGAACCTCTGCCCCCGCTCGCGCTTCACCGGCTGGGACGCCGACGGGGGCTATGCCGAGTTCACCACGGTGCCCGCCGCCTACGCCTACCGGTTGCCTGCCGGGTACACCGACGCCGAGGTGGCACCGCTGCTGTGCGCCGGGGTGATCGGCTACCGGGCGTGGCGCCGAGCTCAGGTCCCGGCGGGCGGAGTGCTGGGCCTGTACGGGTTCGGCGCGAGTGCCCACCTGACCGCCCAAGTCGCCGTGGCCGGCGGCGCACGCGTGCACGTGCTCACCCGGTCCGCGCGCGCCCGGGCGCTCGCGCTCGACTTGGGGGCGGCCACCGCCGGTGGCTTGGCGGACGAACCACCGGAACCGCTGGACTCGGCGGTGCTGTTCGCCCCCGTCGGCGAGCTGGTTCCCGTGGCGCTGGCCGCCTTGCGGCGCGGCGGGACGCTGGCGATCGCCGGCATCCACCTGACGACGATCCCGGAGCTCGACTACCAGCGGCACCTGTTCCACGAACGCGCGCTGTGCAGCGTCACCGCGAACACCCGGGGCGACGGGGTGGACTTCCTGCGCTTCGCCGACCAGCACCGCCTGCGGGTGACGACCACGCCGTACCGGCTGGACCGGGCCGACGCGGCGCTGCGGGACCTGGCCGACGATCGCGTGCACGGGGCCGCCGTCCTGCTGCCAGGCGGCTGAGTCCGAACCGGCGAGCCCCTGGGCACCTGAGTCCGAACCGGCGAGCCCCTGGGCACCTGAGTCCGAACCGGCGAGCCGCCGGCACCGGAACCGGGCCGCGTGCGTCAGGGCACGACGGCGACGGGGCACGGTGCCCGGTGGGCGACCGCACGGCCGGTGGAGCCCACCATCGCCGCGTGCATCAGGAACCGGCCGTGCCGTCCCACGACCACGAGCCCCGCTTCCCGTGCGTGGCGCAGCAGCAGCTCCGCCGGGAGTTCCGTCGTCGTGACCTCGTGCCGCACCGGGACGTCGGGGTACTGCTCCTGCCACCCGGCGAGGGACTCGGCGAGCTGCCGTTCGCAGCCGCGGGTGACGTCGGTCCAATCGAGGCTCCACCTGGCCGGGGCGATCGCGTCCCGCGGCAACTCGTCCCAGGCGAGAGCCGCGACGAGTTCGGCACCGTGCCGCGCCGCGTGGTCGAAGGCGAATCCCACGGCCCGGGCGCTGATCCGGGAGCCGTCGACGCCGACCACGACTCGGTGGCGTTCCACCCACTCCGTCCCGCGGACGAAGACGACGGGCACCGCGGAGCCCCGCAGCAGCTCGTCGGACGTGGATCCGAGCAGGCAGTGGTGCAGCCGCCCGTGCTGTGCGGGTCCGAGCACGAGCAGGTCGCCGTCCTCCGCGGCTTCCCGCAACACCAGCGCGGGGTGCCCGAGCCGGCTCTCGCCCGTGATGGTCAACTCCGGCCAGTCCCGCGCGCACTCCGCGACCGTCCCGCTCACCTCGTGCTCCACGTCCGCGTGCAGCAGTCCGAAGTCGACGGGCTCGGCGGGGAAGTGGATCCGCGTCAGCTCCTCCAGCGGCGTGGAGAACGCGCGCACGAGGTGCAGTTCTCGCCGCCGCACCGCGGCTTCGCGGCACGCCCACCGCAGCGCTTGCCGGGATCCGGGCGTTCCGCTGAACCCCGCGACGACCGGACCGGGCCGGGCACTGCTCATGCCACCTCCTCCACGAGGAACCACCTCACGGTCGCACCGCCGAAGGGCGCCCGGAACGGGCTTTCGTCCATGCCTGCGCGCCGCCGCAGGTGCCGGGGTCCCGCGATGGCCGCCGCCCGCTCCCGCCGCGATCGCGGAGCGGCGCGCCGAGCGGTTCCACCCGCGCCCGCTCGCCACCGCCGAAGGAGACCGGACGCCGAGATGCCCCGGGCAGGTGCCTTTGCCAGCCTGGGAACGAGGAAAGGGGGATGCGATGCCGGGGTGCGCGATCGCGGTGGACGGCACGCCCGAATCCGAGCGCGCGGTCGAGTGGGCCTGCGCGAACGCGGCGCTCTGCGGCGACGAGCTGCTGTTGCTCACCATCGGCACCGGGCCGCATCCGGGCGGGACCCGTCCCGGCTGGCTGACCGACCTCGCCGCGCAGATCCGTGAACGCAACGGCGCGCCTCGACGAGTGCGCGTCGAGGCGCGGACCGGCCGGGCCGTTCCCCGGCTCCTGGAGGTGGCGCGCCACGCATCGCTGCTGGTGCTCGGATCGCGTGGACACCGGGCGCTGCACGACGCCGTGCTCGGCTCGGTGGCCCTGGAAGTCGCGACGCGCTCCACGTGCCCGGCGGTGGTGGTGCGCGGGGCGGCCGAGCAGGTGCGGCGGGAAACCGTCGTGGCCGGTGTCGACGGGTCGGTCCACGGGGACCGCGCCCTGGAATTCGCCTGCGAAACGGCGGAAGCGCTGCGCTGCGACGTGGTCGCGGTGCAGGCGGCGCCGGATTCGGCGTTCATCCCCGGCCCGTTCGAGCACCCGGACCGCGAGGAACTGGTCGAGCGCGCGGAGCGCGCACTCGCTGAAGCGGTGGCCGGGTTCGCCCCGGACCACCCCGACGTCACCGTGCGCCGCCTCACCAGCTCGATGGACCCGATCTCCGCCTTGACCGAGGCCGCGAGCGGTGCCCGCCTGCTGGTCGTGGGGCGTCGCGGATCCGGTGGGTTCTCCGAGGCGCTGCTGGGATCGGTCTCGCGCGGCGTGCTGCACCGGGCTGCCTGCCCGGTCGCCGTGGTGCCGCTGGAAGGTGCGCGCCCCGGCCGGAGCGGCTGAGCGGAGGCCGGGCCTGATGACCGATGATCGCGCGTGGACGTTCAGCGGCTTCGACCCCGCCGACGAGGGGCGGCGGGAGGCGCTGTGCGTGCTGGGCAACGGCTACTTCGCCACCCGCGGGGCGGCTCCGGAGGCGGAGGACGACGGGGTGCACTACCCGGGCACGTACGCGGCGGGGTGCTACGACCGCCGGACCGCCGAGGTCGCCGGGCAGGAGATCACCACGGAGTCGATGGTGAACCTGCCGAACTGGTTGCCGCTGACGTTCCGCTTCGACGACGGCGACTGGTTCGACCTGAGCCGGTGCACGCTGCTGGAGCACGAGATCGAACTGGACCTCGAACGGGGGCTGCTGAGCAGGCGGTGCCGGTTCCGCGACCGGGCCGGGCGCACCACGACCTTGACGCAGCGCCGCATCGTCCACATGGGTCTCCCGCACCTGGCGGCGCTGGAGACCACGCTCGTTCCCGAGGACCACAGCAGCACCATCACCTTCCGCAGCGGCCTCGACGGCCGGGTGCGCAACACCGGAGTCGCCCGGTACGAAGCGCTGGAGGGTGCTCACCTCACCGGATTCGAGGTGCACGAGCACTCGCCCGAAACCCTCGGCCTGCGGGCTCGCACCGCCTGGTCGCGCATCGAAGTCGCCGAAGCGGCACGCACCCGCGTCAGGACCGACCGCCGGGAGCCGAGCCCTCCGCGAACGACCGTGGTGGAAGCCGACCGCATCGCGCACGAGCTCGTGGTGGCCGCGCGGCCCGGCGAGCGCGTCGTGATCGAGAAGGTCGTGGCGCTGCACACCTCGCGCGACCGTGCGATCTCGGAGCCGGCGGCGGAGTCCGCGGAGCTGGTCGCCGAGGCCGGCGGGTTCGAATCGCTGCTGGAGACGCACCGTGCGGCCTGGCTCAAGTCGTGGCGGGCCTTCCGCTGCGGGATCCGCGGCGCCGGGGACATCCGCCGCGCGGTGCGCCTGCACCTGTTCCACCTCCTCCAGACGATCTCGCCGAACAGCGCCGACCTGGACGTGGGCGTCCCCGCTCGGGGTCTGCACGGCGAGGCGTACCGGGGCCACGTGTTCTGGGACGAGCTGTTCGTGCTGCCGGTTCTGGCGTTGCGCGCCGCCGACGAGGCTCACGCGTTGCTGCTGTACCGGTACCGGCGGCTGCACCAGGCGCGCAGCGCCGCACGCCGCACCGGGCGGGTCGGCGCGATGTTCCCGTGGCAGAGCGGCAGCAATGGCCGGGAGGAGAGCCAACGCCTGCACCTCAACCCGCGATCGCGGCGGTGGCTGACCGACGACACCCACTTGCAGCGGCACATCGGCATCGCGATCGCGTACAACACGTGGCACTACTACCAGTCGACCGCGGACACGGCGTTCCTCCGCGACTTCGGCGCGGAGCTGATCCTGGACATCACCCGGTTCGCCGCCGGCCTCGCCCGCTACGACCCGAGCCGGGACCACTACGTCGTCGAAGGAGTGGTCGGCCCGGACGAATACCACACCGCCTACCCGGGCGCCGCCACCGCCGGGATCGACAACAACGCCTACACCAACGTCATGCTCGCGTGGCTGTGCCGGACGGCCGCCCGGGTGCTCACCGTTCTCGCGCCGGAGCGCCGACGGGAGCTCATGGCCGAGCTGGGACTGCGCGAAGCCGAGATCGCTCGTTGGAAGCGGTTGTCCCGCAAGCTGTTCGTGCCCTTCCACGACGGCATCCCGAGCCAGTTCGAGGGCTACCACGAGCTGGCCGAGCTCGACTGGCACGGCTACCGGCGGCGCTACGGCGACATCCGGCGCCTGGACCGCATCCTGGAGGCCGAGGGCGACGACCCGAACCGCTACCAGGCCTCCAAGCAGGCCGATGTGCTCATGCTGTTCTACCTGCTGTCCGCGGAAGAGCTGCGCGACGTCCTCGCGGGACTGGGCTATCCGTTCCCGGCCCACCGGATCCCGGAGACGATCGAGCACTACCTGCGGCGCACCAGTCACGGCTCGACCCTCAGCTCCGTGGTGCACGCCTGGGTGCTGGCCAGGTCCGACCGGCAGCGGGCGTGGGAGCACTTCCACCGGGTGCTGGAGGCCGACGTGCACGACACCCGCGGCGGCAGCACCCGCGAAGGTGTCCACCTCGCCGCGATGGCCGGGACCATCGACCTGCTCCAGCGCTGCTTCGCCGGGGTCGAGGCCAGACAGGAGGCGCTGCGGCTCGACCCGTGCTGGCCACCGGAGCTGGGCGAGCTGGAGCTCGACCTGCGCTACCGGGAGCACCCGGTGTCCCTGTCGGTCACCGGCCGCACCGCGGTGGTGCGGGTCGGCCGAGGCGGCCCCACCGGCGGCTCGATCAGGTGCGCCTGCGGGGACTGCGAGGTGGAGCTGGCCCCCGGTGACGTCGCGACGTTCCGCTGGGAGCGGGGGGAGGCCGCTCGGGTGCGGGTCCGCCACGACAGGACGGGACCGGGCACCGCCACGGCGGATCGGCGGAACCGCTCCGCGGGCTGAACGACCGCCGCCGCATCGCGTCCCGCGCGGCTCGGTCGTACCTTCGCTGCGGGGCCGATGCCGGGAGGTGCGCGATCGTGACCGGACAGCGGAAGGCAGGAATCGTGGTCGGTGTGGACGGATCCGCCCCCGCCTTCGGCGCGGTGGAGTGGGCCGCCCGGGAAGCCGAGCTGCGGGGGCTTCCGGTGCGGCTGCTCGCGGTGCTGCCGGACGAGGTCACCCCGCGGGACGACGAAGGAGCCCGCCGCCGAGCGCGCGACGTGCTCGACACCGCCGAGCGGGTCGCGCGCGGACGTGCGCCGGCCGTGGGCGTCCGCGGGGACGTCGAGCGCGACGACGCGGCCGAGCGGCTGGTCGCGGAGTCGACCGCGGCGCACCTGCTCGTCGTCGGGAGCCACGGGCTCGACGAGTCAGGAGCGCGGCTCGAATTCGGCTCGACGGCGGAGGCGGCGATCGCGCTCGCCGCCTGCCCGGTGGCGGTCGTGCGCGAGTCGCGCGGGCCCGGCCGGGATGGCGGCATCGTCGTCGGCGTGGACTCCGCCGGGGTCGCCGATCACGCCCTCCGCTGGGCTCTGCACGAGGCCGGCCTGCGCGGAGTTCCGCTGCTGGCCGTGCACACCTGGCGCGAGGTCGCCGCCGAGGACTGGAACGACCTCACCTCCGACATCTCGGACCCCGACCGGGAACGGGATGCCCACCGCCTGCTCGCCGAACGCCTCGCCGGAGCCACCGAGCGCTTCCCCGACGTGGAGCTGCACCGTTCGGTCGAGCACGACCGCCCCGTCCGGGCGCTGCTCGCCCACGCGGCGCGCGCCGAACTGCTCGTGATCGGCAGCCGTGGCCATGCCGGTTTCACCGGGATGCTGCTGGGGTCGACCAGCCGGGCGCTCGCCCACTGCGCGCCCTGTCCGCTGCTGGTCGTCCGTCCTCCCGCGTGAGCGCCGACGTGGTGCCGATGCGAGGCGCGCGCCCGATCTCCTGCTGAGATGCGGGCGGCGCAGGAATCGCGCACGGTCGAACGTGGCCGGGTCGAGCGGTTCGCCGCAGGCGCCGGGTGCGCTCGCCCCCTCGCTGCGGGGTGTCGAGCCGGAACAGGGGGACGACATGAGCGGAGACGCCCGAGATCCGGTGGTCGTGGGCATCGACGGTTCGGGGACCGCGCGCGGTGCCGTGCGGTGGGCGGCCCGAGAGGCCGCTCGGCGGGGCACCACCTTGCGGATCGTCTACGCCGACGTGTTCGCGCTGCCCGTGCTCCCGGAGCTCCCCGGGCTGCCGTGGCCTCGCGAGCACCACGCGCCGGTGCGCGTCGAGGTGGAGAAGTGGCTGGCGGAGGCCGCCGACTCCGCGCGTTCGGAAAGCCCCGGCGTGCCCGTGGAAACCGAGTCGTGCCCCGGCACCCCGCCATCGGTGATGATCGACGAATCGCGCGGCGCCGAGCTCGTGGTGGTCGGTGATCGAGGTCTGGGAGGTTTCACCGGCCTGCTGGCCGGTTCGGTCGCGCTGGCCGTCGCCGCGCACAGCCACAGCACGACGGCGGTGGTGCGCGGCAGGAGCGACCGCGGGCAGGGGCTGGTCGACGGCCCCGTGGTCGTGGGCCTGGACGGTTCGCGGGAGGCGGAACTCCTCCTGGCGCACGCGTTCGAGGCGGCCGCGGCCTGGGAAGCCCCGCTGCACGTCGTGCACACCTGGGACATCGTCGGCGTCGACGCCACGTGGCTGCGGGTGGGCCCGGCCGAGGACGAGGTGCGCCACCGCGAGCAGCTGCTGCTGGCGGAGCTGCTCGCGGGCTGGTGCGAGCGGTACCCGGACGTCGTGGTGGACCGCTTCGTCGAACGTGGCTCGGCCGCGGGCGCGCTGCTCGCCCGCGCCGACGGGGCCCGGCTCGTCGTCGTGGGCGCTCGGGGGCGCGGTGGGTTCAGCGGGCTGCTGCTCGGCTCCACCAGCCAAGCCCTCCTGCACCACGCCCCCTGTCCGGTCCTGGTGGTGCGCGGGAGGCCGCCTTCCTGATCGACTCCGGGCCTTCCCGCCCCCACGACCGGGCGGTTCGACCGGGGCGCCGCCATCCGCGAGGAGGTCCCGACCGGGCTGGAGCATCCGCGACTGGGCGTGCGCGCGGGCTGGCCACCGGAACCCGCGACCACCGTCCCCCGCGCCGGGCCGGACCGCACGCGAACTCCTGCGCGACTTCGCCGAGCAATGAACGCGGTGTCCGCGTCCCGCGAGGACTTTCGGTCCCTGCGCGGGTGGTGGCCGTTGCGCCATCCTGGCGACGTCGTGCGAGGGGCCCGGCTGGGCCGACCACCCGCGAAGGCACGTCGAGGCGAGGAGGCATCGCCATGTCGCAGCCCGAGAACGCGATCGTGGCAGGCGTCGACGGTTCGGTCCGCTCCATCGAGGCAGCGCAGTGGGCGGCTGGGGAAGCCCGGCGCCACAGCACGCGGCTGCACGTGTTGCTGATCAACGACGATCCCGCCCGAGATGGTTCCGCGGGCGAAGCCGTGCGCGAGGCCGCGGCCGCCTGCCGGGAGGCGGCGCCGGACGTGCCGGTCAGTGCAGAGGTCCGTGCCGGTCATCCCGTCGAGGGGCTGCTGCGCGCCGAGGAAGCCGCCCGGCTGCTGGTGCTGGGCTCGCGCGGGCTCGGCGGATTCGCCGACGCCTTGCTGGGTTCGGTGAGTTCCGAGGTGGCCACCCGGGCTTCCGGCTCCGTGGTAGTGGTGCGCGGCGACGTCGAGCACTCCGGCGGACCGGTCGTGGTGGGTCTGGACGACTCCCCCGGCATCGACAACGCGCTGCGCTTCGCCCTCGACGCCGCGGCGGCTCGGGGATGCGAACTGCTGGCGGTGCAGGCCTGGCACGAGGCCGGGTTGCTCGCGCCCTCGCTTCCTCCGGCCGAGCGCGACGAGACGCAGCTGCGGATCGAGCAGCACGCGCACCAGCAGCTCGCCGAGTGGACGAACCGGTACCCGGGACTCCGCGCACGCGCCGTCGCCGTGCTCGCGCATCCCGTACCCGCTCTCGTCGACGCGGCCGCGACCTCCCCGCTGCTGGTCGTCGGTCATCGCGGCAGCGGTGGCTTCAGCGGCCTGTTCCTGGGATCGGTCGCCTCGGGGGTGCTGCACCACGCGCGATGCCCGGTGGCCGTCGTTCGGTGACTCCGGCCGACGAACTCCCGCGCAGCCCGGCATCACCGGCTGATTCCTGCCACTGCTGTGGCGGGAACGCGGCGAGGGCCGCCGCACGCATCGGAGGACCCTTCACGAACGCAGGTCTCCGGGCTGCCCGGGGAATCCGTTCCCACCGAAGGAATACCGGTCGCCCACCTGGAGCGGTGAGCCGCCGGAGTTGGCCTTCGCCGAAGCGCGCGGCAGCGAACTTGCGCGGTGTGCGCCCGCGACCTCGCGAACGCGGAGCGGTTCCCCGGTCCCGCCGCACCTCGGTGACGCGTCACGGGCAGAGGGCCTCACGAGCTCAGCACGTCGCGGACCACCACCACCGGGCACGGCGCGTGGCGGACGCAGTGCTGCGCGACGGAACCCAGCAGCGCGCCGGCGAATCCCCCGCGACCGCGGTGCCCGACCACCAGCAGGTCGGCGCTCGCCGCCTCGGCGAGCAGCGCGGGGGCGCCGTGGTCCTCGATGACGAGGCGACGCACGTGGCGGCCGTCGTCGGCACGCGTCTCGTCCACGGCCTGCCGCAACACCGCGGCCGCGTGCTCGGCCGCTCCCTCACCGGGCAGCGGCATCGCGATGTCGATCATCGCGGGTATCCCGGACGCGATCAGCGCCGTGATCTCGCCTCCGGCGCGGTCCGCGTAGCCCAACGCCCACCGGAGCGCGGCCCGCGAACCGGGGGAACCATCGACACCCACCAGAATCCGGTCGGCCTCGGTCATCGTCGCCTCCTCCCCGCCCGGCACGTTCCTCACCGTGCGATCACCACGGGGCACGGCGAGTGCTGCACCAGCTGTTGGCTCGTGGACCCCAGCACCAACCCGGTGAAACCTCCCCGTCCACGAGCTCCGACCACGACGAGCTGCGCTCGCTCCGCGTGCGAGAGCAAGGCCCGCACCGGTTTGTCCAGCGGCGCGAAGCGCTGCACCACGACATCGGGATGCTCCTCGGACCAGCCCGCCAGCGCCTCGGTCAGCAAGCGCTCCTCGTCGGACCGGGTCACCGCCCATCCGTCGTCGACCCGGTGTCGCAGTCGCGCCTCGTCGCCGGCCAGGGAGTGCCAGGCGTGGACCGCGTGCAGGGGCACCTCCCGCGCTGCCGCGAACCCGAAAGCGCAACCGAGGGCGGCGATGTCGTGCCGGGACCCGCTCACTCCGACCACGACCGGTTCGGTCCCGTCCGGTTCGTGCTCGCCGCGGACGACCGCGACGGGGCACTGCGCGTGCGCCGCCACCGCGATGGCCACGGAACCGATCAGCAGCCCGGTGAATCCGCCCAGCCCGCGGCTGCCCAGCACCACCAGCTCCGCTCGCCGGGATTGCTCCACGAGACCGCTCGACGGAGCCTCCATGCGGAACTCGGTCTCCACGACGACGTCGGGCGCGACCTCGCGCACCTGCTCCTCCGCCAGGCGCAGGGACTCCTCGGCTTCCTCCCGAACGCTGTCCAGGAACATCTGCCGCGGTGGCACGACCGGCGCGTCGGGCACGACGACGAGCGACTTCACGTCGCAGTGCAGCAGGTGCAGTCGCGCCGACCTCCGGCGCGCTTCCCCGGCCGCCCAGCGAGCGGCGCGGAGGGCCGAGGACGACCCGTCGATCCCGGTCACCACCGTCCGTTCCACCACGGTGCACTCCCCCCGCGTCGATCGCCGGCCCCGGCGAACACCCTCCGGCACGGCATCAGAGTGCACCCACCGCATGCCCGGGGGGACAGGGTCGAGAGTCCCGGAGAGGTCGTTCCGGGGCCCAACGACCCTGCCGTGCCCCCGGGACGTGGCACATCCTGGGTGCTGCGCCCGGAAGGACGGAACGCAGGTGGTGCGGTATGCGAGGACACGAGCCCGACGTCGGCCAGGAGCGGTGGGCGATGGCGAGCCCCGGCGCCCGGAACGAGGAACGGTCCAGGTGATGGCGGAGCGGAACCCCCGCGCGCACGTGTGGAGCGCCCCGGAGCGCGCAGTGCTGAACGCCGCGGTCGAGGCGGCCCCGTCCGTGCACAACGCACGGCCTTGGACGTTCGCGGTCCGCGAGGACGTGGCCGAACTGCGCAGGCACCCGGTCGACCTGCTCGACGAGCACGATCCGCTGGGACGCGACCGCGAGCTCTCGATGGGCACCGCACTGACCAACCTCCTGCTGGCGGTGGAACACCTCGGCCTGGTCCCGGACGTGCACGAGGTGGCGGAACCCGGGTGCGACCGAGCGATCACGACGGTCACCGCGGCCCACCGGACGCACCCGGGGCAGGAGACCGAACGTCGCTTCGCCGCCATCGAGCACCGGCGCAGCTACCGGGGCACCTTCCCGGGACGGCAGCTGTCTCCGGCCGAACGCACCTCGCTGGGGGCCGCCGCCGGGCTCGCTCGCGGCGAGACGCACTGGATCACGGACACGGCCGAGGCGCACGCGGTGGCGCGCTCGCTCGGCTACGCGGCGCGCGTGATGCAGGACGACGACGCATACCAGCGCGAACTCGCCCACTGGATCGTGCACGAGGACGAACCCGGCGGCCAGGAGCCGGAATCCGGCATCGCGGAGAGCTCCTTGGGCCGGCGCGGTCTTCCCGCCGTCGGCCTGGTGACCGACCGCACCAGACTTCCCGACGAGACGCTGCTTGCGGCACGCTTCGAGCACGACTCCGCACTCGTCCTCTGCAGCACCGGTGACACCGCGGACGATCACGAGCGGATCGGTCGAGCGCTGGAACTCGTGTGGCTGGAGGCGACCTCGCGCGGGATCGCCGCGTCGGTGATGACCCAACCGCTCCGGTTGCGCGAAGTGCGCACGGCGCTCGCCGAAGAACTGGAGCTCGACGGGTTCCCGCACATCCTGATGCGCTTCGGCCACGAGACCTGACGGGTGCTCGAACGCTGCACCTGGATGCGCGGCGGGGGCGACTGACCCTCCGCCGTTCCCCTCCGGCTCGTGCCCTGCTCGGAGGACACGCCGCGGGCGCAACGACTGCACGTCCCGGCGCCGCACCATCCACGACCCGTCTGCGTCGAATCCGGATCGACGTTCACCGAGCCCGAGGGAACGGGCGGTGGCGGACCGGATGACGCCGGGGAGCGTCCCGATGTGCTGGCCCGCGGCTCAGGGGCTGCGGCGCGGTGCCCGGCCGGTGCGCTGAGCCGCCGAGGTCACACCTCGTTGCTCGCCTGCCGACTCGGTTCGGTCCCGGTGACCGCGGCGGGGCGTCGGGCCCAGTAGGTGGCGACCAGCGAGCCGGAGATGTTGTGCCACACCGAGAAGATCGCGCCGGGCAGCGCCGCGACCGGGGAGAAGTAGGTCGAGGCCAGGCTGGCCGCGAGGCCGGAGTTCTGCATGCCGACCTCCAGCGCGATCGCGCGCCGGGCCGCCTCGTCGATGCCGACCACCCGGGCGGCCACGTAGCCCAGCACGACGCCGAGCAGGTTGTGCAGCACGACCGCGAGCACCACGATCGGCCCCACGCTGAGCAGCTTGTCCGCGCTGCCCGACACCACGGCGACCACGACGCCGGTGATCCCGATCACCGAGATCAGCGGCAGCACCGGCAGCGCCTTCGCCACCACGGTTCCGGCGATCCGCCGCAAGGTGAAGCCGAGGATCACCGGGACCAGCACGATCTGCAGGATTTCGACGATCAGCTCGGTCGGGTTCACCGGCAGGTAGCTCCCGGCCAGCCAGAGCACCAGGAACGGCGTCACGACCGGGGCGACCAGGGTGGACACGCTGCTCATCGCCACCGACAGCGCGGTGTCCCCCTTGGCCAGGAAGACCATCACGTTCGACGAAGTACCACTCGGCGCGCAGCCGACCAGGATCACGCCGACCGCCAGCTCGGGGCTCAGCGGGAGGACCAGGGTCAGCAGCCAGGCGAGCAGCGGCATGATCACGAAGTGCGCGACGACCCCGATCGCGAACGCCACCGGACGGCGCGCCACGTAGGCGAAATCCCGCGGTTCGAGGGTCATGCCCATCCCGAGCATGATCACCGCGAGGAGCCAGGGAACCACCGAGGTCAACCCGGCGAACGTGCTCGGGAAGGACAGCGCGATCGCCCCGGCGATCAACACGATCAGCGGGAACCAGCGGCCGACCAGCTGGCTGAATGCGCCTATGCGCGAGATCATCGTTCCTCCACACCGGGCAGCCCCGGTCACGCTGCCGATACCACGGTCGATACCGCGTGGCGAGGCGAAGCTACCTCACGCGGGCCGACGGCCTCCAGGCCGCGGGGCGCGATCGCGGACCATCTCGCACTCCCCCTTCCGTCCGGGACATATTTCGCCCACGAGCGGGCCGGTCCGCCAACGCTCGGTTCTCGGGTCGGTGCTGTCCGTGCGCCCGGGACGGCGGCCGCGGGAGTCCGGATGCGACGGACGAGCGCCCCGCCGATCGATCACGACCTCGCTGAGCGCGCACGGACGGCCGGACTCCGGCGCGGTGACGGCCGGCGAGGCTCCTCGCCAGGAGGCCGCCGACCGGTGCCGCGGCCGCGGCCGCGAATCACCGCACCGCGCGGCAGCGGCGTCCGACCGCGGTGGAAGAGGCCCCACCAGCCCGCCGATCCGAACCCGCACGCGGAATGGGCCAGGCCCGCCGCTGCGGGCTCACCGATCGAGGGCTCGTCCCGCCTCGGCCGCCAGGCGCCGCAACCAGGCGTGGGCGGGGTCGCGTTCGTGCATCGGATGCCACCACAAGGACTCGACCAGGTACCCGAGCTCGACGGGCAGCTCGACGATGCTGATGCCCGGGCCCGAGTGCGTGCGGGCGATGCGCTCCGGCATCAGGCCGAGGCGGTCGGTGCCCGCGACCAGGTGCGGGACCGACAGGAAGTTCTCGGTGATGACCGCGACGTCGAGCCGCGCACCACCGGCGAGCGGGCTGGGCATCGGCGAGAGCGCGGAGAACGGCGGCTGGTAGGCCACCACCCAGGTCCGCTCGGCGAAATCGGCTTCGACGGCTTCCGCGGTGGTGCCCGCCGATGCCACACCCAGCGGTCCCGGTAGAGGTGCAGGGACGGGAAGTCCACCAGCACGCCCTGCGGCAGGACGATGCCGTCGACCGTGCGCAGGTGCTCGGACGCCCGGGCGACGATGTGGGCGGTGCTGTGCTGGAACTTCAGCCGCACGTGCGGCGCGTGCCCGCGGACGAGGTCGGTCAGGACGCGGCCGAACGTCGGCAGGTGGCAGTCCGCGACGACCAGGGTGAACTCGTGGTCGGAGCGCTCCGGGTCGAATTGCGCCCCGGGGGGGGGGGCCCCCGGGGGGGCCCACACCCCCCGCGGGGGGGGTTAGGGGGGGCCGGGGAACACCCCCGGGAACAAAGTAGCGGTTGCCCCCCGGCGGGGGGGGGCCCCCCCCCCCGCGCGGCCCCCCCCGGGGGGGGGCCGCGCCCCCCGCCCCCCCCGCGGCGGGGGCCCCCCCCCCCCCCCCCCTCCACATCAGCGCCTGCGTCGTGTTCTCGGCGAGCCGTTCTCCCAACGCGGTCAACTCGTAGGCGTTGCCCGTCCTGGCGAGCAGTTCGTCGTCGAAGTGCCTGCGCAACCGGGCCAGCGCGGTGCTCAACGTCGGCTGGCTCAGCCCGAGCCGTTGCGCCGCTCTGGTGACGCTGCGTTCGTGCAGCAGCGCGTCCAGCGACACGAGCAGGTTCAGATCCAGCCCCATCGCACCTCGCCCGGCCATCGGCATTCCCGATGACCAACATAGGCGATCACGGCTTCCCCGATGGGCCCGGCGGTCGCAGGGTGGAGGGCAGCAGACCGGATCGGCTGCGGATGTCGTCGTCCGGCGGGCAGAACCGGCCCGCGGCCGGATCGCGCCCAACCTTGGGGAGGAAGTCGGTGTCGTCGTTCCACGTCCTGATCGCCGGAGGCGGAATAGGAGGTCTCTGCCTGGCGCAGGGGCTGCGTCGGCGCGGGATCAGCTGCGCGGTGTACGAGAGCGCTCCGGGCATCGTGCAGGCCGGGTACCGGCTGCACATGAACGCCGCGGGTGGCGGCGCGCTGCGGCAGTGCCTGCCGGACGACCTGTACGAGCTCTACGTGCAGACCTCCCGCGAGAAGCCCCGCCGGGAGTGCCTGGTCCTGCTGGACCACCGGGCGCGCGAGCTGGGGACCCGCCCGCACATCGGCCCGGCCAACGACCCGGAGCGTCCGCACACGGCGGTCAACCGGCGCACCTTGCGCCAGATCATGAGCGTCGGGCTGGAGGACGTCCTCCACTTCGGACGGACCGCCTGCGGTTTCGAGGACGACGGGCAGCGCGTGCGGCTGCTGTTCACCGACGGCTCCGCCGCGTCCGGTGACGTCCTCGTCGCCGCGGACGGCATCCGCTCGGCGGTCCGCGGGCAGCTGCTGCCGCACGTGGCGACCGTCGACACCGGCCTGCGCGGGGTGGCGTCGCGAGCCCCGCTCACGGACGAACTGGCCGCCGCCCTGCCCGCGGAGCTGTTCGACGGCTTCGTCACCGCGAGCGGGCCGGACGGGGTGGTGTTCGCCTACGGCGCCTACCAGCCGCGCCGACCGGTCGCCGAAGCGGTGGCCGAGCTCGCCCCCGGCGCCGACATCGATCCGGTCGAGCCGTACATGATGGTCAACTTCGGCCTGCCCCGCGGCGGCCCCTCGGCGGCGCGGATCCCGGAGCTGTGGAGCGCGACCCCGGACCAGCTCCACGCCGCGATGCGCGCCGCGGTCACCGGCTGGCACCCGGGGCTCGTCGAGCTCGTCGAGCACGTCGACCCGGACACGCTGTTCCGGCAGTCCATCCGCCACCTGGAACCGGCCGAACCGTGGGAGACCAGCAGGGTGACGCTGCTCGGCGACGCCATCCACGCCATGCCGCCGACCTTCGGCGCCGGCGCCAACAGCGCCCTGCGCGACGCCGCGGCGCTGACGAACGCGCTGCAGCGGGCCGCCGAGGGCGAATCCGCGCTGCCGGCGGCGATCGCCGAGTACGAGGCGGACCTGCGCGCCGAGGTCTTCCCCGTCCTCCGCGCCTCCGCCGACCCGCGTTCCACGAGCAGCGACTTCCTGCCCGACGAGCTGCCGGTCGCACACCGCTGAGCGGCCCGATCCGCCGCTCCGGTGGCGGAGGCCCGAGGTGTTCGACCGCTTTCCCGAACCCGAGGATCTCGCCGAATACCCGGGCCAGCTCTGCGAAATCCGTCGAACCACTTCCCCCGAGATCGTCGATCGTTCGGTGCAGTGGACCGCGGCGGCCCTCCGCGACGGGTGACGCGTGCCGCGGAAACCCTCGCCGCATCCTCCGCCGAGGCGCCGAAACGCGGTTCGCCGCTCCGCGGAACCGCAGGCGCACGGCCCCGGATTCGACCGATCGGCACGCGCGGATTCCCGAGCGGTGCGCGGCGAATCTCACCGGTCGGACATTCGTTCAACTCTTGATCGGCATGCGCGCGGTCAGCAGAATTCCCGGTGGGCGGAGTTCCCGGAGGAGTGCTCCGTCCCGCACCCCTCCTCCGCGTCCGGAGAGGACTCCTCCGTGGCCGACACCGGCGGCATCGACCTGGACCACACCTCGTTCGCCGTGCACGACGCGCTGTCCTGGGCGCGCCGCCTCCGGCGGGAGATCGGGGTGGTGCCGATCGCCGGTGAATCCCTGCCGGAGTTCCGCTACCTGCTGCTGCAGACCGGCGAGCGCACCGGCGGAGCTCGGCTGGAGCTGCTGGAGCCGACCGGGCCAGGTTTCCTCACCCGCCACCTCGACAAGCGCGGCGAAGGCCCGCACCACCTCACATTCAGCGTGCCGGACCTGCGGGCGGCCGTCGCGCGGGTGCGGGAGCTGGGCGCGGAGGTCGTCGGCGAGGACTACGGGCACGCGCCGTGGCGCGAGGCGTTCCTCCCCCCGGGACCGCAGCACCGGACCGTCATCCAGCTCGCGCAGTCCGACCGCGCCTACCCGAGCGCGGAAGAGCTGCGCGCGGGCGGAGAACCCGACGTGGCGGAGCTGCCGAGCGTCCGCGGCGCGACCGAACCGCACTGGTGGGCCTCGACGTGGGAGACCCCCGCCGGCGCGGCGGTGCCGTTGCACAGCACCCACCTCGACACCGCGGACCTCGCGTTCTCCCGCCGCCTGTTCCACGACGTCCTGGGCGGGCGGGTGTACGAGACCGAGCGGCACCTCGACTTCAGCTGGCCGGGCGGGACCATCCGGGTCCGTGCCGCGGACCGGCCCGGTGTCCGGGGCATGGGGCCGTCGCTCGGTGGCGGGGCGGGCATCGGGCTCGGCTCGGCGGTGCTGGGCCTGCCCGGCTGAGCGCCGACGCGGCCGGGCGCGTTCACTCGAAGGCGATCTGCTCGCACCGGGCGACACTGCGCCGGATCGACGCTCGGTCCAGCCCCAGCAGCGCGGTGAGCCAGATGCCGTTCTGGATGATGTCGATGTCCGCGGCGCGCTTGGTCGCCTCGGCCCGGGCCAGGTCCGGTCGCGCCCCGCGGATGAGCCTCGCCAGCTCCTTGCGGTAGCGCTTCTGCGCCGCGGTGTTGATCTCCCCGAAAGCCGGATTCGCCTGGGCCAGCGACCAGAGCTGCAACCGGAGGGACAGGTACTCCGTGGTCAGGAACTCGTGGTCGGCGACGCGGCGCAGCGCCGCGCGCAGGTTCTCCGCCGGGCTCTTCGCCGGGTCCGGATCGATGATGGCGACGTCCTGCGCTTCGATCCGGCGCAGCGCCTCCCCGATGAGCGAGGTCTTGTCGGCGTAGTAGTAGTTCACCAACCCGAGCGCGACCCCGGCCTCGCGGGCCACCGCGCGCATGCTGACGCCCGCGATCCCCTGCCGGGACAGGATCGTCAGGACGGCGTCGAGGATGCGCTCCTCCCGATCGACCTTGTTCGCGTCGAGCTCCGCAGCGTTCTCGCCCACGCCGCGAGACTAGTCCGTCCGCGCCGCCCCGAACCGCGCAGGGGCCGGGGCGGCGCGGGGGGGGGCCCCCCCGGGGGGGGGGGCCCCGCCGACACGCCTGGTCGAACAGCGATCCGCGCCGGGTCGGCCAGAACGGGGTGAGCAC
>NZ_JAIUJZ010000054.1:0-19446 GCF_020176775.1 Saccharopolyspora sp. 6M | reverse complement strand
GCCGAGCGGCGGCGGCCCCGGGGCGCGGGCGGGGGGGGGGCGCGGGGGGCGCCCCCCCCCCCCCCCCCCCCCCCCCCGCCCCCCCCCCCCCCCCCCCCCCCGCCCGCCCCCCCCCCCCCCCCCGCCGCGGGGGGGGGGCCCCCGCGGCGGGAAACCGCAGGCCGCCGGGTGTCCGGTGTGCACCGGTCGGTCGCTTCCGGGCGGCAGCGGTTCCCGCCGGGGCGGCACCGCGGTCGGATCCTCACAGCTCCAGCACGAGCTTCGGGCTCCGCGCCCGGCCCACGCAGATGAGCATGGTCCCCTCCTCGTCGTGCTCCGCCGGCGACAGGAGCGTTCCCCGGTGGTCCGGTTCCCCCTCCAGCACGCGGGTCTCGCACGTGCCGCAGTAGCCCTCCTGGCAGGACGACGGGATGTCCGGGCGGACTTGCTGCACGGCCGACAGCAGGGACTGGTCGGCGGCGACGGTCACCGTCGTCCCGGTCTCCCGCAGCTCGACCTCGAACGCGGAATCGCCGGTCGGGTCGGGCGCGTCCCCGGCGGCGGCGAAGCGCTCCACGTGCAGCCGGTCGGAGATCGCCGTTCGCTCGCACGCCGCGGCCACCGCGTCGAGCATGGCGGCGGGCCCGCAGCAGTACAGCCTGGCCGTCGCGGGCAGTTCGGCGACGATCCGCTCGACGTCCGGCCTGCCCCGCTCGTCCTCAGGCACGATCGAGACGCGGCCGGGGTGCGCGGCGGCCAGTTCGGCGGCGAACGCCATCGCCGCGCGGGTCCGCCCGCCGTACACCAGCCGCCAGGGCGCGCCGCGCCGGTGCAGCTCGTCGAGCATCGCCTTGATCGGCGTGATCCCGATACCTCCCGCGAGCAAGACGTGCTCGGGCGCGTCGTGCAGCGGGAAGTGGTTCCGCGGGGCGGATCCGGTGATCTCGTCTCCGACGCGCAGCCGGTCGTGCAGCTCGACCGATCCGCCGCGGCCGGTCGCCTCGCGCAGCACGCAGACGGTGTAGGCGCGCCGGTCCCCCGGGTCGCCGCACAGCGAGTACTGCCGCACCGCGCCGGACGGGAGCCGCAGGTCGAGGTGCGCGCCGGGTTCCCAGCCGGGCAGTTCGCCGCCACCGGTGGCGGTGAACTCCAGCAGCAGGACCCCGTCGGCCACCTCGGACCTGCTTCGCAGCGTCAGCTCCAGCGGAGCGCTGGTCGCGGTCATCGTGGTGCTCGCCTCCTTCGTCGGGGGCGGGCGGCGCGGGAGGGCCGCGCCACCCGCCGCGCGGTCAGCGGGTGTCAGACGTCCGTCGGCCGGTCGCGGGAGACGCGGATCATCGCGGTGATCAGCTCGTCCCGGCGGCGGGACAGGGCGTCGACCGATTCGGCCGGGGCGAGCCCGCGCACCAGGTTCCGCGCGGTGTCCGCGTCCAGGTGCGGGCGGCCGAGGTCGTCGAACCACCGGTTGAAGCTGTCCGCGTAGCGCTCGCAGAAGGCGGCGAGACCGCCTTCCCCCGCGCCCAGGTGGAACAGCAGCGTCGGCCCCATCGCCGCCCAGCGCAGGCCGGGCCCGGCGGAGACGGCGGTGTCCACGTCCGCGACGTCGGCCACCCCCTCGTTGACGAGGTGGACCGCCTCGCGCCACAGCGCGGCCTGCAACCGGTTGGCCACGTGCCCGGGCACTTCGCGCTTGAGCTCGATCGTCACCTTCCCGACCGATTCGTAGAACGCGCGGGCCCGGTCCACCGCACCCGGCGCGGTCCGGTCGTTGCCCACCACCTCGACCAGCGGGATCAGGTGCGGTGGGTTGAACGGGTGGCCGAGCACGAACCGGGAGGGGTCGCGCCAGCCGCCCTGCATCTCGGTGAGGGTCAGCCCGGATGCGGACGACGCCACCAGCGCGCCGTCGCCGAGGGCGGGTTCGATGGCCGCGTAGAGCTCGTGCTTGATCGCGATCCGCTCGGGAACGCTCTCCTGCACGAATTCGGCGCCCTCGACGGCGGTGAGCGCGTCCCGGGTGAACTCCAGCGCGTCCGGGTCGCCGCGGTCGGCCAGACCGAGCTCGGTCAGCACGGGCCACGCGGTCGCCACCGCCCGGCGGACCCGCTGCTCCGCGGCCGGGTCCGGGTCGAACACCGCGACCGGCCTGCCCGCGGCGAGGAACAGCGCCGTCCAGCTCTGCCCGATCACCCCGCCACCGAGGCTCGCCACCCGGCCGGTGCCGGAACCTCCTTCAGAACCCGACATGGTCCGCTCCCTTCAAGGCGAGGCGGCGGCGGGCTTCGGCCGGGGTCGCGACCGAGTGCCCGAGGGATTCGACGATCCCGCGGATCTTGCGGACCTGGTCGGCGTTGGACGCGGCCAGCTCACCGGGACCGATGAACAGGCTGTCCTCCAGCCCGACGCGGAGGTTGCCGCCGAGCATCGCCGCCTGGGTGGCGAACGGCATCTGGTGCCGCCCGGCGGCGAGCACCGACCACTCGTAGGAGTCGCCGAACAGCTTCTCCGCGATGGTGTGCAGGTGCAGGAGGTTGTCCAGGTCCGCGCCCGCGCCGCCCAGGACGCCGAAGACCAGCTGCACGAAGAACGGCGGCTGGACCCAGCCCTGGTCCACCAGCCACGCCAGGTTGTAGAGGTGACCGAGGTCGTAGCACTCGAACTCGAACCGGGTGCCGTGCTCCCCGCCGAGCTCCTTCACGATGTGTTCGAGGTCGGCGAAGGTGTTCTTGAAGACCAGGTCCCGCGTCGATTCCAGGAATTCCGGTTCCCAGTCGTGCTTCCACCGGTCGTGCTTGCGCGCCATCGGGAAGATCCCGAAGTTCAACGAGCCGACGTTGAGCGAGGCCATCTCCGGCGAGGTCGCCTTCGCCGCGCGCAGCCGGTCGTCGCGAGACATGCCGAGCCCGCCGCCGGTGGAGATGTTCACGACGGCGTCGCACTCGGCGGCGATGCGCGGCAGGAAGTTCTGGAACAGCTCCGGCCGCGGGTCGGGCCGCCCGGTCTCGGGATCGCGGGCGTGCAGGTGGACGATGGCCGCGCCCGCTTCGGCCGCGTCGACGGCGGCCCGGGCGATCTCGTCCGGGGTGATCGGCAGGTGCGGCGACATCGTCGGTGTGTGGATGCCGCCGGTCGGTGCGCACGTGATGATGATCGGTTTCGGCATGCAGCCTCGATCCTGTCGGGGGCCGGCGGTCAGGAGGTGGGGCGGTTCGCCGCCATCGCCGCGTAGGCCTCCAGCACGAGCCCGTGGAAGTGGTGGACGCCGTGCTCGGACAGCCCCGGCTGGCGCTCCGGGTCGTAGACGATCCGGCCCTGGTCGAACGCCGGTGATTCCATGCCCCGCTGGACGCTCTCGACCAGGTCGATGTCCTGCACCTGGAGCACGTCGTCGATGTAGTCGACGGATTGCTGCTCGACCTCGGTGAGTTCGGTGCTCTCCAGGTAGAAGTCCCAGGTCTCCAGGCTGCGGTCCGGTCCCGCGGGCAGGATCTGGAACACCATGAAGTTGCCGCGCCCGGGATAGCGCAGCAGGCAGGTGTTCGGCCAGAGCCACCACACCGCGTGCTCGGTGACGGTGGCGCCCGAGACGTCGTAGGCGGTGTTCGCGGACTTGCCTGCGTCCGCGAAGTGGCTCGACCAGATCCCGTGCGTCTTCACGTCGTAGGTGTCCATGTCGACCAGCGACACGAACTCCTTGTGCGCGACGTGGCAGTGGTAGCACTCCAGGAAGTTGTCGATGACGTTCTTCCAGTTGGTCTTCACGTCGTAGTGCAGGCGCTTCGCGTGCGTGAGCCCGGCGATGTCCGGGGCGCGTTCGGTGATCTGGGCCGCGAGGTCGGGGGCCTGCTCGGCCAGCGGCGCCGCCGACGGGTCGAGGTTGACGTACACGAACCCGCAGAACTCCTCCACCTGGACCTGGTCGAGGCAGATCTCCGACTTGTCGAACGCCATCCGGTCCGTCTGCCGCGCGCCGACGAGCGCACCGGTGAGGTCGTAGGTCCACGCGTGGTACGGGCAGACGAGGGTGCGGGCGGTGCCCGAGCCGGACACCAGTTCGTGCGCGCGGTGCTTGCAGACGTTGTAGAAGGCGCGCAGCCGCCGCTGCCGATCGCGCACGACGACGATCGGGCGTTCCGCGACGGTCGTGGCCACGTAGCCACCGGGTTCGGCCAGCTGCTCGACGTGGCAGACCCACTGCCAGGTGCGGCTGAAGATCGCTTCGAGGTCCGCGCGGTGCCACTTCGGATCGGTGTAGGCCTCCGCCCGCAGCGACATCGAGCGGCCGGGATCCGCGTCGTAGCCCTGCGAGACCGACTTGAGTTCGTCCGTGGTGAGAGTCGTCATGGCCACGACCATAGGGCTGTTTGTACGACCGTTCAATGCCCTGTTCTATTTCAAACCGCCGACACGTGGACGTTTTCCCCTCCACCGCAAGCGGTTCCAACTGCATCGATGCCGCATTGCTGGACATGCGTTCAACGTATGGACCATGATGGCCGCGAGCGAGACGACGGCCGGGAGGACGATCATGACCGAGTACGCAGTTGTCGACCCCGCGAGCAGAGAGCTGATCTCCACGACCCCGGTCGACTCCGACGCCGCGCTCGCCACCGCCCTGGGGACCGCCGCGGAAGCGCAGCGGTCGTGGTTCCGCACGACCACGGTGCGGCAGCGGGCCGAGCTGGTGGCACGGGTCGGTGACCTGCACGCCGAGCACCGGCGGGAACTCGCGGACATCATCGTCCGCGAGATGGGCAAGCCCGTCGACCAGGCGCTCGGCGAAGTCGACTTCTGCACCGACATCTACCGCTACTCCGCCGAGGTGGCGCCGTCCTGCACCGCCGACGAGGAGATCATCGTCGACTCCGGCCGCGCGCTGGTGCGCACCCAGCCGCTGGGCGTTCTGCTCGGGATCATGCCGTGGAACTACCCGGCGTACCAGGTCGCCAGGTTCGCGGCGCCGAACCTCGCGCTGGGCAACGCGATCCTGCTCAAGCACGCCCCGCAGTGCCCCGAATCCGCCGCCTTCCTGCAGGAGTTGTTCCGCGAAGCGGGCCTGCCGAGCGGTACCTACACCAACATCTACGCCGACACCGACCAGGTCGCGCGGTTGATCGCGGACCCGCGGGTCGCCGGGGTCTCGCTCACCGGGTCCGAACGGGCCGGACGCGCGGTGGCCGAGATCGCCGGGCGCCACCTCAAGAAGGTGGTGCTGGAACTCGGCGGCTCCGATCCGTTCGTGCTGCTGGGCAGCGACGACCTCGACGCCGCCGTGGCCGCGGCGATCGCCGCTCGGATCGACAACGGCGGGCAGGCCTGCAACGCCGCCAAGCGCATCATCGTCGCCGACGACCTCTACGACGACTTCGCGGACCGGTTCGTCCCCGCCTTCACCGCCATCGAACCCGGTGATCCGACGGCGCCCGGCACCGCGCTCGGCCCGCTGTCCTCGACGGCCGCCGCCGACCGCCTGGAGGAGCAGGTGCAGCGCGCCGTCGAGCACGGCGCGACCGCGCACCGGGGCGGGACTCGGCGCGGGAACTTCTTTCCGCCGATCGTGCTCACCGGGGTGGAACCCGCCAACCCGGCGCACCACGAGGAGTTCTTCGGTCCCGTCGCCGTCCTCTACCGCGTCCCCGACGAAGAAGCCGCGATCAGCACCGCGAACGACACGCCCTTCGGCCTGGGCTCCTACGTCTTCACCCCCGACCACGAGCAGGCGATGCGCGTGGCCGACCGGCTGGAAGCGGGGATGGTGTTCGTCAACGAGGTGGGTGCGGAGAGCGCGGAACTGCCGTTCGGCGGGGTGAAGGCCTCCGGCACCGGTCGCGAGCTCGGCCGCCTGGCGTTCGCCGAGTTCGTCAACAAGAAGATGATCCGCGTTCCCTGACCGGCCGCCGGCCGGGAGCGGCGCGGGGGGATCGTCGCCTGCGCAGCACCGAACGCGGCGCCGGAGGCCGCGAGCCGGGCACGGCGTCCGCGGCCCGGCGTCCGCGAGCCGGACCCGACGTCGGCGAGCTGGGCACGGCGTCCGAGAGCCGGGCACGACGCCCGCGCGCGCCTCGGCATCGGCGACCACCACCCGGCGCTCGGGTACCGGCTCCCCCGCCGGACCCGGGCCGCAGCCGCGCCGCGGCGGACCGGCTGAGACCTGGCTCACCTCGCGCCCGGGCGGGGACCGGATGATCGCCACGAGGTACCGGAACCGGTATCTTCACCCGTGGCATCGAACGGGACGTGGAGCGCGACAGTGAGAGCAGGCGGACCGCCGGAGCGGGGCATCGACCAGTCGACGGCCAGCATCGCCCGGGTCTATGACGTCTTCCTCGGCGGCAAGGACAACTACGCGGTGGACCGGGAGGTCGCCGGTGCGGTGATCGACCAGATCCCGCAGACGCTGTCGTTCGCCCAGGAGCACCGGGCGTGGCTCATCCGGGTGGTGCGCTTCCTGGCGAAGGCGGGGATCGATCAGTTCCTGGACTGCGGTTCGGGCCTGCCCACGCAGGAGAACACGCACCAGGCCGCGCAGCGGTTCAACCCCGAATCCACCGTCGTCTACGTGGACAACGACCCGATCGTCGCCGCGCACGGCCGCGCGCTGCTGGAGGAGAACTCCCGCACCCACTTCGTCGACGGCGACCTGACCGAACCGGACCGGTTGCTGGCCGACCCGCGGATCACCGACCGGCTGGACCTGAGCCGCCCCGTGGCGCTGATCCAGTGCTCGACGATCCACCACGTCACCGACGAGCAGCGCCCGCACGAGATCGTGCGGCGTTACGTCGACGCCCTGCCCTCGGGCTCCTATCTCGCGCTGACCCACTGGCACGATCCCGCGGACGGCGGTGCGGGCAGCGGCATCGCCCGCTACATCTCCGAGACGTTCCGGAACAGCTCGATGGGGTCGGCCAACTTCCGCTCCCGCGACGAGATCGAGCGGCTGTTCGACGGGCTCGAATTCGTCGAGCCCGGCCTGACCCTGCTGCGGGACTGGTGGCCGGACGGCCCGAACCTCGCCCCGGCGGAACCGGTCGACGAGATCGTGCTCGCCGGGGTCGCCCGCAAACTGTGATCACCACCGCGGCGGGGTCCTCGCCGCGCTCGTCCTGCCCGCGGCCCTCCATCCGGCGAGGTGGTGCTTGCGCTCGCGACCGAGCGGTGCGGGTCAGCCGGGCCGGTGCCCGGGGGTGCGGGCGGTGGCGGTGTTGCGCGCGGCGAGCAGCGCGAACGCCCGGGTGAGCTCGGGCGGGTGGAGCACGTCGACGTCGGTGTCGAAGCGGTTCAGCGAGGCCGCCAGCGCCACCCAGGACCAGGAACCGACCTCGATGCCGCACCGGTCCGGCCCGAGGTCTTCGACGATCCCGTCACCCGCGAACGGGAGGACCTCCCGGGCCGGCCGGTGGAGCACGACCTTGCCCGTGCAGGGCCAGCGGTTGTGCTCGGCGGAACCCTTGAAGCGGGCGGAGACGTACTCGGCGACGTCCCCGCCCGGGATCGGGCGCGGGGTGAACCGCGGCCCGGTGGGGGTGCTCGGCGTGACCCGGTCGGCCCGGAACAGCCGCCAGTCCTCGTGGTCGAGGTCCCAGGCGACCAGGTACCAGCGCCCGTGCGAGGTCACGAGGTGGTGGGGTTCCACCCGCCGCCGCGGGCCCGGTTCCGCGGCGGCTTGCGGCCGGCTCGCGTAGTCGAAGCGCAGCACCTCGCGGGCGCGGATCGCGGTCGAGACCGCGAGCAGCACCTCGGGCGGCGCGTCCCCCGCTCCCCCGCCGCCGGGGAGGGCGGTGAAGGTGAGCGCGTCGAAGCGGTGGCGCAGGCGGGAGGGCATCACCTGCCGCACCGTGGTCAGCGCGCGGACGGCGGGCTCCTCGATGCCCGCCCCGGTGGCGGTGGCGGCCCGCAGGGCGACGGCGAGCGCGATGACCTGCTCGTCGTCGAACAGCAGCGGCGGCAGCTCGTCCCCGGCGTCGAGGTGGTAACCGCCCTCCGGGCCCATCGTGGCCCGGATGCGGTAGCCCATCTCCCGCAGCCGGTCGACGTCGCGGCGCACGGTGCGCGGGCTGATGCCGAGCCGGTCCGCGAGCAGGGAGCCCGGCCAGTCGCGCCTGGTCTGCAGCAGCGACAGCAGGCGCAGCAGGCGCGAGGTGGTCGTGGTCATGGGATAGACCCTAGTTCTCCGTGTAGGACCAGAACCGACCTATACGGCGGCGAGGGTGGGTCTCGACCGGGAGAGCCCCGGCGAGATCCACACTCGGGAACGCACATGACCCTGACCACGACCACCCACCTCAACTTCCGCGGGGACGCCCGCGCTGCGCTGGAGTTCTACCGGTCTGCCTTCGGCGGCCGGCTCACGATCACGACCTACCGCGACGTCGGTGCCCCCGGCGACGCCCCCGGTGCCGACGACGTCGTCTTCGGACAGGTCGAGGCCGACAACGGCTTCCGGGTGATGGCCTACGACGTCCCCGGCGTCCGGGACGGTTCCGCGGCCGCCACCGGTTCCACCCGCCGCGAGAACGGCGCGACGATCACCGACCAGCCGTTCTTCGTCTCCGTGCGCGGCAACGGGCTCGACGAGGTCCGCGCCTGCTGGGAGAAGCTCGCCGAGGGCGCCTCGATCGTGGAGCCGCTCGCCGCTTCGGCGTGGAGCCCGGGCTTCGGCATGCTCACCGACCGGTTCGGGGTGACCTGGAGCATCGACGTGGCCGCCGCCCGCGACGCCGCGTGACCGCGCGGGGGGGGGGGGGGGGGGGGGGGGCCCCCCCCCCCCCCCCCGCCGCCCCCCCCCCCCCCCCGGCGCCGGCGGGGGGCCGGGGGCGCCCCCCCCCGGCCCGGGGGGCCCCGGGGGGGGGGGGGGGGGCCCCCCCCCCCCGGGCCCCCGTCGCCCGGAACCCTCCGCAGCCCCGTCGAACGGACAGCACCCATGAAGACGCGCCCCCTCGGTCGCACCGGAATCGCCGTGAGCCCCTACTGCTTGGGCACCATGATGTTCGGCCCGGCGGGCAACCCCGATCCCGCCGACTGCCACCGCATCGTCCACCGCGCGCTGGACGCCGGGATCAACTTCATCGACACCGCCGACGTCTACGGGTACGGCGCCACCGAGCCGATCGTCGGAGCGGCCATCAAGGGACGGCGCGACGAGGTCGTGCTGGCGACGAAGTTCGGCGGGCCGATGGGCGACGACCCGAACCGGCGCGGCGCCTCCCGCCGGTGGATCGTCACCGCCGTGGAGGAATCGCTGCGCAGGCTCGACGTCGACCACATCGACCTGTACCAGATCCACCACTTCGACCCGGCGACGGACCTGGAGGAGACCCTCTCCGCGCTGACCGGCCTGATCACCAGCGGCAAGGTCCGCGCCATCGGCTCGTCCGGCTTCCTCGCCGCGGACCTCGTCGAAGCCCACCTGGTCGCCGAACTGCGGGGCCTGGCCCGCCTGCGCACCGAGCAACCCCCGTACTCGATCCTGGCGCGCGGCATCGAACGCGAGGTGCTGCCCGTCTGCGCCCGGTACGGGATGGGCGTGCTCACCTGGAGCCCGCTGTCCTGGGGCCTGCTCACCGGGAAGTACCGGCGGCCGGGCACTCCCGTCTCGCCCGGCCGCGCGCGGTGGGGCCCGCGGCACATGACCGACGAGGCCAAGCACGCCGCGGTCGAGCGGCTCGCCGTCCTCGCCGAGGAGGCCGGGATCTCGTTGACGCACCTGGCGATGTCGTTCGCCACCACCCACCCGCACGTCACCTCGGTGATCATCGGGCCTCGCACGCTGCCGCAGCTCGACGACCTGCTCGCCGGGCGCGACGTCGTGCTCGACGACGAGGTCCTGGACCGCATCGACGGGATCGCCGCGCCGGGGACCGACACCGGCGTCACCGACGTCGGGTACCGGCCCGCGCCCCTCGACGACGCCGCGCTCCGCCGCCGCCCGCCCCGGGACCGCGGGGCGCGGTGACCCCGGTCCGGGAGGGCAGGCGCAGACCGTCCACATCGGACCGCGTTCCGGGGCGGCCCTCCGGTCGAGGAGCCGGGTAACGCGCCGCCCGGTCGTGGCGGGGGTGCCGGACCCGAGAGGTCAGCGGCGGATCCGAGGGCACCGGTCGTGGCGAAGCGGACGTTCCACCCCCGCTTGTGGCCTGGCCACAGGTCGATCGGCGCAACTCTGGAGGCGCACCCAAAGTCCTGCGCTGTGCCCGTAGTCACACTCATCCGAGCAGATCGACTCAACGGGGAGCGAGGAAGCCATGTACGACCACATCGTTGTCGGCGCGGGTTCGGCGGGGTGCGCGTTGGCCGCCCGACTGACCGAAGACCCCGGCGTGACCGTGGCACTGGTCGAAGCCGGAGCGGCGGACACGGCCGACGAGATCCACATTCCCGCGGCGTTCAGCTCGTTGTTCAAGAGCCGCTGGGACTGGGACCTGGACACCGAGCCGGAACCGGAGCTCGGCGGGCGCCGCGCCTACCTGCCGCGCGGCAAGATGCTCGGCGGCTCCAGCTCGATGAACGCGATGATCTACATCCGCGGCAACCGCGCCGACTACGACCAGTGGGCGGCCGACGGGGCCACCGGCTGGAGCTACGACGAGGTCCTCCCCTACTTCAAGAAGGCCGAGGGCAACGCGCGCGGCGCCGACGACTTCCACGGCGCCGACGGACCGCTCACCGTGTCCGAGAGCCGGTCGATGAACCCGCTCTGCGACGCCTGGGTGGACGCGGCCGTCGAAGCCGGCTTCCCGCACAACGAGGACTTCAACGGCGCCGACCAGCTCGGCGTCGGCCGCTTCCAGGTCACCCAGCGCGAGGGCATGCGGTGCAGCACCGCGGTCGCCTACCTGCGCCCGGCGCTGGAGCGGCCCAACCTGACCGTGATCACCGGGGCGCTGACCCGCAAGGTGCTCTTCGAGGGCAACCGGGCCGTCGGCGTGGAGATCAGCCGCGACGGGCAGGTCGAGGAGCTGCGCGCCGAGCGCGAGGTGATCCTCAGCGCGGGCGCCTACGGTTCCGCGCAGCTGCTGCTGCTCTCCGGCGTCGGCCCGGCCGCGCAGCTCGCGGCGTTCGGCATCCCGCTGCTCGCGGACCTCCCCGTCGGGGAGCGGTTGCAGGACCACTACATGGTGATGCTCAACTACCTCACCGACCGCGAGACGCTGATGACGGCGGCGAGCCCGGAGAACGCCGCGGTGACCCGCGAGACCCTCGTCGAGATCGGGCCCGGCGACGTGGTGATGGGGTGCCTGCCGCTGTTCCACGTCTTCGGGCTCACCTGCGGGCTGATCGCCTCGGTGCAGGCGGGGGCCTGCCTGACGCTGATCGCGCGCTTCGAGGGCGCCAAGGCGCTGGAGGTGAT
This sequence comes from Saccharopolyspora sp. 6M, assembly GCF_020176775.1. Lineage (NCBI taxonomy): Bacteria > Bacillati > Actinomycetota > Actinomycetes > Pseudonocardiales > Pseudonocardiaceae > Saccharopolyspora > Saccharopolyspora sp. 6M. Next base: position 8,117 of record NZ_JAIUJZ010000054.1, on the reverse strand, counting down.
CGAGCGCGATCGCGTCACGGTGTTCGAGGGCGTGCCCACGATGTACTCCGCGATGCTGCACGCCGCGGGCGACGCCGACCTCACCACCGTGCGGTGCTGCATCTGCGGTGGCGCACCGCTGCCCGTCGAGCTGCTGCGGGCCTTCGAGGAGACCTTCGGCTGCGTGATCCTCGAAGGCTACGGCCTGTCCGAGAGCTCGCCGGTGGCGTGCTTCAACCACCCCCACCTCGAACGCAAGCCCGGTTCGATCGGCGTGCCCGTGCGGGACGTCTCGCTGCGCGTGATCGACGACGGCGGGCGCGGCGTCCCGACCGGCGAGGTCGGCGAGATCGTGATCAAGGGTCCGAACGTGATGAAGGGCTACTGGGGGCTCCCCGAGGTCACCGCGGACACGATCGTCGACGGCTGGCTGCGCACCGGGGACCTCGCGGTCTGCGACGAGGACGGCTACTTCACCATCGTCGATCGGAAGAAGGACATGATCATCCGCGGTGGCTACAACGTCTACCCGCGGGAGATCGAGGAGGTCATCTACGAGCATCCGGCCGTGGCCGAGGCCGCGGTGGTCGGCGTGGCGCACCCGGAGCTCGGCGAGGAGGTGGTCGCCGCGATCGCGCTGAAGCCGGGTGCGATGGCGACCGCGGACGAGATCCGCGAGTTCGTGAAGGCCCGCGTCGCCGCGTACAAGTACCCGCGCCAGGTCTGGGTCACGGCGGAGCTGCCGAAGGGGCCGACCGGCAAGCTCCTGCGCCGCGAGGTCCGCACGGCGCGGCCCGCGGAACCCTCCCCCAACCCGGCCTGACGCGGCCGCGCCGCCGCCGCGCATCCGCCGCGGGGGCCTCGTCCGCACGCTCGGCGGCGCGCCCGCGCGGGAGCGGGGAAAACGCTCCCGTCCGCCGGGGCGCACGCCGACGGCCGGGCCGAGGACGCCCGGGAGCCGACCGCGCCCGCCGCACCGGGTGCTGCCGGAACGCGGGCGGGTGCGGTGGTTAAGATGCCCGTGGTTGAGCAGTCAGCCACCCAGGATCAGAACCGGTGCCGGTCCGGCGTCGCTGATCCGTGCGCGATGCGGAACCCGTTCCCGGGCCGTCCCGTCGCGGGGCGGAAGCTGCGCGCTGACCGGGGCGAGACCACAGTGGAGCGCGCAGCACATGACCACCCCGGACCCGACCGAGAACCCGACCGAGACCGGTCACCGAGCGGAATCGGCACCACCGCGGTTCCGCGTGCAGGTCTCGTACCCCGACCGCGAGTCGATCGTCGTCGAACCCGGCGGGGAGATCGACGCCGAGACCATCGACCATCTCGAAGAAGTCCTGTGGCCGCGCCTGTCGGCCCAGGTCCGGACCATCGTCGTCGACCTGAGCGGCGTCGGTTTCCTGAGCGTGGCGGGGATGCAGCTGCTGAAGCAGGCCCACCTGGACGCGCGGTCCCGCGGGGTCGAGCTCCGGCTGGTGACCGCGCACCGCGAGGTCACCCACGCGCTGGAGGTGGCCGGGCTCGACACCGCGATGCGGTGCTTCCCCACCACCGCGCAAGCCCTGGCCCGCTTCGACGAGGGCTGAGCCGCGGCGCGGGCCCGCGTCACCGGCCGCACGACCGGCGGCGCGGGCCACCCGGGCGGTCCTGGTCAGCAAACGGCGAGTTCGGCCAGCAGCGCGGCGGTGAGGGCGGAGCGTTCGAGCATGCCGCTGATCGTGGCGTGCTCGGTGCGGGCGTGCGCGCCGCCGCCGACGGCGCCGAGACCGTCGAGGACCGGGATCCCGGCGGCCACCACGAAGTTCCCGTCGCTGGCGCCGCCGACCGCGACCTCCCGCAGGTCCACGCCCAGTGGTTCGGCGCAAGCCCGCGCCAGGGCGAAGAGCTCGCCGACCTCGGGGGTGCGCTCGAACACCGGCCGGTTCCAGTCGCCGGTCACCGCCAGCTCCACGTCGGGGTTCACCGGCCGGAGGTCCGCCAGCAGGGCGGTGATGCGGCGGCGTTCCGCTTCCCCGCCCACCCGCACGTCGATCCGCGCGGTGGCCCGGCCCGCCGTCACGTTGGCGCCGGTGCCGCCCTCGATCACGCCGACGTTCACCGAGGTGCCGGCGTCGAGGTCGGTCCACCCGTGCAGGCGCAGCACCTGGTGGGCGAGTTCCTGGATCGCGCCGGCGCCCGCGGCCGGGTCGAGGCCGGCATGCGCTTCCTCGCCGGTCGCGGTCACGGTGAACAGGCCGACGCCCTTGCGCGCGGTCTTGAGCGCACCGTCCGCGCTGGCCTCGAACACGAGGGCGGGCCGGGCCTTCGCGGCTTCGGCGACGATGACGTCCGAGGACGCGAGGCTGCCGGTCTCCTCGTCACCGTTGAGCACCAGCGTGAACGCGGGCCGCGGCAGCCCGAGCGCGTCGAGGGCCCGCACCGCCCACACCGCCTGCACGAGCCCGGCCTTCATGTCGAACACGCCGGGGCCGGTCATCCGGTCGCCGTCGACCTGGAACGGCCAGTCGGCGAGGGTGCCGGTGGGCCACACCGTGTCGTAGTGCGCGAGCAGCAGCACCGGCGAGCCGGTGCCCGCGTAGTGCCGGACCAGCACGTCACCGGTGGCCTCCCGTGGCAGCCATTCGTCCGAATTGGACGGACCGAGCCTGCGGTCGAGCCAGTCGCGCACCCAGTGCAGGCAGGTGTCGAGCGCGGCCAGGTCGTCGCTGGAGCTCTCGTGCCCGACGTACTCGGCCAGGTCGGCGATCATCTCGTCCCGGTGCGCGGCCAGCCAGGCCGCCACCCCGGTCACGCCGGGCTCCGCACGAGCTCGCCGAGTTCCGCGATGCGGCGCTCGGACATCGAGTCCGGGTCCGCTTCGAGTTCGCGGAGCACGCCCAGCAGCGCCCGCAGCCCCGGCGCCGCCACGCCGACGCGATCGGCCTCGTCGAGCACGGTGGCGTAGTGCGTGGTCACCTCGACCGCGCGCCGGCGCACCGCGAGGTCGCGCCAGATGCCGCTGCGGTTCTTCGGCTGGGTGCGCAGCCAGGAGGTGAGCCGTGCCAACGCCTCCGCCCGCGTCCCCGCACCGGCGCCCCGGGCGAACGCGTCCGGCTCGAACGCGTCGAACGGTTCGAGCCGAACGCGCAGCGCGCGGGCGACGTCGAACACCTCCGCGGCCAGCGCGCACATCGTCTCCGGGTGCCGGTCGATCAGGTCGGCCATCGCGTCGTCGGCGAGCGCGGTCGCGGCGAGCATCGCGCCGAAACCGGCCTTGGCCCACAGGAAACCTTCGACGTTGTCGCTGACCTGCGCGGGGCCCCAGGCGCGCAGGTCGCGGGCGAGCAGCCGCACCCGATCGGACACCGCTGCGCCACCGGGCTCCCCCACCACCAGCGCACCGGAACCGCCGTCGGAGATCACCCCGGGCGCGGTCCGGTCGGCGAAGATGTTGACGAACGCCGCGATGGTGCGGGGCCAGCCGATCCGCTCGGCGAGCACCGGCTCGTTGAACCCGTTCTGGACCGACACCACGTAGCCGTCGTCGGCCAGGCGCGGGGCGACCCAGTCGGCCGCCGCCCCGGTGGCCTGCGCCTTGACGGCCAGCAGGACCCGGTCGAGCCGGCCGGTGAAGTCCGCGGGCGTGGTCGCGCGCACGGGGACCTCGCCCCGTCCGCTCGGGTGGTCGAGGCGGAGCCCGTGGGCCCGGACTGCGGCCACGTGCTCGGGGTCGGCGTCGATCACGGTCACCGGGTGCCCGGCCCGCGCCAGGTGGTAGGCGAGGGTGCCCCCGATCGCGCCACCTCCCAGCACGGCGTACGAAGCACGGCTCATCCCTCGCGTCCTTCCTGCTGTTCTTCCTGCGGTGGCCACAACTTCGGCAGGTGCGCCGCCCCGGCACCGGAGCCGCCGTCCACGCGCACGACCTCGCCGGTGATCCACGACGAATCGGGGCCGGCCAGCCAGCGCACGGCGCGCGCGACGTCCGCGGGTTCGCCGGGCCGCCCGAGCGGGTTCACCGACACGGCCGCGGCGTAGTCGTCGGCGACCGGGTTGCACTCGCTGCCGACCGCCACGAAACCGGGGCTGACCGCGTTGACCCGGATGCCGTGCGGGCCGAGTTCGAGGGCGGCGGCCCGGGTCGCCATCTCCAGCGCCGCCTTCGAGCTGGCGTAGGGCCCGCCGCCCGGCCGGGTCCGCAGCGCCGCCCCGGAGGAGATGTTCACGACCGCACCGCCGCGTCCCGCCGCGATCGCGAGCTTCGCGAACGCGGTGGTGGCCAGCACCGGGGCGCGCACGTTCAGCGCGAACACCCGGTCCCACCGCCCGGCGTCCACGTCCAGCATGTCCAGCGAGGGGTAGATGCCGGCCGCGTTGACCAGCACGTCCACCGGCGCCCGGCGCCACGCCTGGTCGAGGACCTGTTGCGGCGCCCCGGGTTCGGCGAGGTCGGCGGTCACCGGGGAGCCCGGTGCCGCGGCCAGCCGCTCCCCGTCGATATCGACGGAGGTGACCGCGCAGCCCTCGCGGGCGGCGAAATCGGCCGCGATCGCGCGCCCGATCCCGCTCGCGGCACCCGTCACGAGCACGTGGGTCATCACGCGAACTCCCGATCCTTGGTCTCCGGCATGGAAAGGTAGATGACGAGCGAGATCAGCGCCGCCCCGGACACGTACAGCCACAGCAGGTCGTGGTGCCCGATGTCGTTGAGCCAGGTCGTGATGTACGGCGCGGTCCCGCCGAACAGGGCCACCGACAGGGCGTAGGGCAGCGCGATCCCGGTCGCCCGGACCTCCGGCGGGAACTGCTCGGCCATGATCACCGCGCAGTTCGCCGAATAGCCCAGCACCAGCAGCATTCCGGCCAGCTGCACCGCGAACACGCTCAGGAAGCTGTTCTGCAGCAGGTGCAGCAGCGGCCACGACAGCACCACGAACCCACCGGCGAACGCGGCCAGCGTGGGCTTGCGCCCCACCTTGTCCGAGAGCAGGCCGACGAACGGCAGCAGCACCACGAACACGACCAGGCACAACGTCTGCGACAGCAACGCCTGCGAGAGCGGGATCCCGGTCACCAGGTTCGCGTAGGTCGGCAGGTAGTTGACCCAGATGTAGTAGGTCAGCGTGCCCGCGACGGTGATGCCCGCGACGCGCAGCGCGGCGACCGGGTGGTCGACGAACATCGTGCGCAGCGGGTTCGCCTTGGTCCGCCCGCTCGATGCGGCCGTGGTGAACGAGCCGGTGTCCTCCACCGAGGTCCGCAGCCACAGCCCCACCAGGCCGAGCAGGCCGCCGAGCACGAACGCGGCTCGCCAGCCCCAACCGTGCAGGGCCTCCTCGCTCAGCGCCGAGGTCGCCACGGTGCCGATCAGGGACGCGATCAGCACGCCCCCGGCGACCGAGACCTGTTGCCAGGAACCGGCGAACGCCCGCCGCCCGGCTCCCGCGGACTCCACCAGGAACGCCGCGGAGGAACCGAATTCGCCGCCCGCGGCGAAGCCCTGCAGCAGCCGGGCGAGCAGCAGCACCACCGGCGCGAGCAGGCCCACGGCCGCGTAGGTCGGGGTGAGCGCGATCAGGAACGACGCCCCCGCCATCAGCCCGATGGTGAGCGCGAGGCCCTTCTTGCGCCCCTGCCGGTCGGCGTAGGCGCCGAGCACCGCGGCCCCGATCGGGCGCATCACGAAGCCGATCGCGAACACCGCCAGCGTGGACAGCAGCGCCACGGTCTCGTCGCCCGCGGGGAAGAACTCCACCGCGATGATCTTGGCGAACACGGAGTACAGCGCCCAGTCGACCCATTCGACCGTGTTGCCGATGGTGCCCGCGACGATCGCCTTGCGCTGGGCGGGGGTGGTCTTCGCGGTGGCGACCGCTGCCGAGCCGATCATGGTGTCGCTCCAAGGGGATCGAGCCGCCCGAGCTCTGCGCGCGCGGTGGCCGCGAGCTCGGCGTGGGTGGCGAACCAGACGTCGTGGTGCGCCCCGATGTGGTCGAGCAGTTCCCGCAGCACCACCAGCCGCGAGCGGTGGCCGATGACGTGCGGGTGCATCGTCAGCTGGAACACGCCGCCGGTGCGGTGGGCCGCGTCGAACTCGTCGGTCCAGATCTCCAGCACGTCCCGCGGGCGGGTGTGCGGGCGAACAGAGCCGTAGCGGTCCATGGTGAAGTACGGGGCGTCGTCCCGGATCCAGTCGACCGGGATCTCCACGAGCCCGGTCGCCGCGCCGTTCGCCACGATCTCGTACGGTTCGTCGTCGGCCATCAGCGACGAGTCGTACTCGAACCCGAGCTCGCGGATGACGTCCAACGTGGACTCGCTGAAGTCCCAGGACGGGGTGCGGATCCCGACGGGCCGGACGCCGGTGAGCTCGGCGAGGGCGTCGATCGCCCGGACGTTCAGCGCCTTCTCGTCCTCCTTGCCCAGCAGGGTGTTGCGCTCGTGGATCCAGCCGTGCACCCCGATCTCGTGCCCGGCCGCCGCGTAGTCCTTCGCTTCGCCGGGGTGCAGCAGCGCGGACACGCCGGGCATGAAGAACGTCGCCGGTGCGCCGAAATCGGCCAGCACCTCCAGGACGCGACCGGCCCCGACGCGCGATCCGTACTCGCCCTGCGCGAGCCGGCCGGGGCTGGTCTCCGCGTCCCGCAACGGGATCGTCTCGTGATCGGAGTCGAAGGACAGCGCCACCGCGACGCGCGCGTCGCCCGGCCACCGCCGCGGGACGAGCCGCCGCCCGGCGCGCACCGCCTCGACGTGGCCCCGCCAGGTGTGCTCCGGCCACTGCCACGCCGGAGCCGGTTCGGTTGCGGACACGGGTCCTCCCTCAAGCTCGGGGTCGTTCGAAGCCGCCCACCGGGGTCCAGGCCCGCTTGAGGGTGGCCAGGTGCAGCGTGATGTCCGAGGCGTGCAGCCCCGGCAGGGTGCCGATGACCTCGTCGGTGTAGCGGAAGAGGTCCGCCTTGGCGGGCAGCACCATCTGCCCCACCAGGTTGAACCGGCCGGTCGCGGCGGCGAGGAACTTCGTGCCGGGATGGGCGGCGAGCTGCCGCCCGGCGGCGTCGAGCCGTCCCGGGTGGATCGAGAGCCACAGCATGAACTCCACGCCGTAGCCCAGGACCCCGGGTTCGACCAGCGTGCGGAACTGGACGCTGTGCGAGGTCAGCAGCCGGTCCAGCGCCCGCGCCGCACCGGATTCGCTGCAACCGAGGCGCCGGGCGAGCACGCTGATCGGGAGCCGCCCGTCGCGGGCCAGCTCCTCGGCGACCGAGCGTTCGAGCTCCCCCATCGCGCGCGGCGGCCGGCCCCAGTCCGCGCGTTCGTAGGCCGGGGTCGGCGACCGCCGGAGGTCGTCCGCCGCTTCGTCGGGCAGCAGCCCGGTGTCCCAGGCGGGGGCCGTGGTGAAGGTGCGGATCACCGCGACGCTCTCGGTGCCCGCGATGAGCCCCGCCCCGGGCAGGTCGGTGAACAGCAACCGCAGCAGCTGGTCGTTGTCGTGGGCGACGAAGTCGACGATCAGGTCGGCGGTGCCGGTGACCACGGCGAGGAACCGGGCTTCGGGGTGGGCGGCCAGCAGCTCCGCCAGTTCCCACCCCGTGCCCGGTTTCGCCTGGATCCGCACCAGCATGGAGGAACCCGCGGCGGTGCGGTCCAGGTCGATGACACCGACGACCCGCACCAGCCCGCGTTCGAGCAGCGCGGTGAACCGGCGCTGCACGGTGGTCTCGCTCGCCCCGGCCCAGCGCGCGATGGCGCTCCACGGCGCGCGGCCGTTGAGCTGGAGCGCGGCGATGATGCGGCGATCCACCTCGTCGACCGGCTCGGCGCGGTGCCCTGGATTCATGCGGCGGAACGCTAGACAGCGAGCGGCACCCGGTCAACGCGGGAATCCTGCACCGGAGCCGGTGTCGGCGGGCCATGCTCCCGAACCTCGCGCCCGATCGCGCGGAAACCCGCAGAGCGACCGGCCCGGCCCGGTCACCTCGGACGCGCCGGATCCCACCAGGTGATCGGCGAAATTCGTTCCGAACCTGTCCGCGGGTGGCCGGTCCGCGGGTGGCCGGTCCGCGGGTGGCCGGTCCTCCGGGGGCGGAGCCCGTCGCGGGGGGGGGGGGGCCGCCCCCCCCGGGGGGGGGGGGGCCCCCCCCCCCCGCGCCCCCCGG
>NZ_JAIUJZ010000053.1:0-37362 GCF_020176775.1 Saccharopolyspora sp. 6M | reverse complement strand
GGGGCTAAGAGCGGGCGGTGGCGGAGGCCCGGCTGTGCGGGGGGGTGGGGGTGGGGTGTTGTGGTTGGTGTTTTTGTTTTGGTGTTGTTTGTGTTGTTGTGGCCGGTTTGTCCCGGGTTCGGGGGGGGGGGGGGGGGGGGGGGCCGCCCGCCCGGGGTGGCGTCGGCGCGCCCGCCGCTCGGCGCCCGGGCCCCGCCCTCCTGCCGCGCCCCGGCGGTGGTCCGGCACGCGAAACCCGGCAGCGGAAAGCGTTGCGCTGAACGGGTTTCGTCCGCCGCACGGACGGGTGGAGATCCCTGACTTCGCACCACCGTCCCGGAAGCATGGAGATCGTCTGCCCTCTCCGACCCCGACGAGGAGCCCGCCATGACCGGCACGCCGGTGCGCCACCCCACGACCCGCAGCCGCCCCTTCGATCCGCACGACGGGCTGCGGGAACTGCGCGCGGCGCAACCGCTGGCGCGGCTGCACCACTCCGACGGCAGGCTCGGCTGGCTGGTGACCAGCCACGAACTGGCCCGCGAGGTGCTCGTCGACCACCGCTTCAGCTCCAGCCTCGACGTGATGCGCGGCCCCGCCGACGGCGAGGACACCTTCGACGAGGTGCCGCCGGGCCTGTTCAGCGTGCTGCCCGCCGCCGAGCACGCGTGGTACCGGCGCAAGCTTGCCGCCGCGTTCGCCCCGCGCCGGGTGCAGCGGCTGGAGCCGCTGGTCGCCGACGTCGTCGAGCGGCGGCTCGACGCGGTGGAGGCCGCGGGCGGGCCCGTCGACCTGGTCGAGGTCTTCGCGAGCCCCGTCGCGTTCGAGGTGATCGGCACGCTGCTCGGCGCGCGGCTGGACCGGACCTCGGTGCGCGCCGCCACCGAATCGATGCTGGCGCTGGAGAACGACGCGGAGAGCACCGGGCGAGCGTGGGGACGGCTGTGGACCGAGCTGCACGAGCAGGTGCGCGCCAAGCGCGCCGCCCCCGGTGACGACCTGGTGAGCGCGCTGCTCGCCGACGAAGACCTCTCCGACGAGGAGATCGCCACGATGTGCTCGATGCTCATCACCGGCGGCGACGACACGACGGCGAACATGCTCGGCCTCGGCACCTACGCCCTGCTCGCGCACCCCGAGCAGCTCGCGGCGCTGCGCGCGGACCCGGCGATGATCGACACCGCGGTGGAGGAACTGCTGCGGTACCTGACGATCAACCAGTTCGGCGCCACCCGCACCGCACTGGAGGACGTCGACCTGCGCGGCAGCACCATCCGCGAAGGCGAACCGATCACGGTGTCGCTGTCGGCGGCCAACCGGGACCCGGAGCGGTTCCCGGAACCCGACCGGCTGGACCTCGGCCGGCCGGCCACCGGGCACCTCGCGTTCGGGCACGGCATTCACCACTGCTTGGGCGCGCAGCTCGCCCGGGTGGAGCTGCGGCTCGGGTTCTCCGGGCTGCTGCGGCGGTTCCCCGGACTGCGGTTGGCGGTGCCCGCCGCCGAGGTCGCGCGGCGCGAGGCCTCGGTCAACTACGGCGTGCACCGCCTCCCGGTGACGTGGTGATCAGGGGCGGGCCGCCCGCCCCGGTCCGGCGGGCGGTCAGGCCCCGTCCCAGGCGATCGGCAGCCGCAGCGGGCCGCGGGTGAACAGCCCCCGCTTCCACTCCACGTCCTGCTCGGAGGTGGCGAACCGCAATCCCGGCAGGCGCCGCAGCAAGGTGCGCAACGCGATCTGCAACTCCACCCGGGCCAGCTGCGCCCCGACGCAGAAGTGCGCGCCGTAGCCGAAACCGACGTGCGCGGACTCCTTCCGCGTCACGTCCAGCACGTCGGGGTCGTGGTACACCGACTCGTCCCGGTTCGCCGAGACCAGGCTCACCAGCACCGGTTCGCCCGCGCGCACCAGCACCCCGCCCACCTCGACGTCCTCGGTGGCGTAGCGCGGGAACGCCGCCATCGAGAACAGCGGGACGTAGCGCAGCAGCTCCTCCACGGTCGGCGCCACCAGTTCCGGGTCCGCGACCAGCCGGGCCGGCAGCTCGGGCCGGGCGAGCAGGGCGTACGTGAAGCTGGAGATCTGCGAGGCCGTCGTCTCGTGCCCGCCGACGAGGATCGCCACCGCCAGGGACAGCAGCTCGTCGTCGTTGAGCCTGCCGTCCACGTCGCGGGCGGTGACGAGGATGCTCATCAGGTCGTCCTTCGGCGCCTCGCGGCGCTGCACGATGAGCCTGCCCATGTACTCGCGCAGCTGCGTGGCGTAGGACCGGATCTGCTCCGGGGACAGCCTGCCGACGGACATGAACGCGTCCGACCAGGTCTGGAAGTCGTGCCGGTCCGCGTACGGCACGCCCAGCAGCTCGCATATCACGCCCGCCGGGAACGGCCGCGCGAAGTCCTCCGCGAGGTCGGCGGTGCGACCGCGTTCCAGCATGCCGTCGACGAGCTCGTCGGCGAGCCGCTGCACCCCGGGGCGCAGCTTCTCGATGCCGCGCACCGTGAAGGCGTGGCTGAGGATCTTGCGGATGCGGGTGTGCTCCGGTGGATCCAGGTACTGCAGGCTGCGGATGTGGCGGCCGATGGCGCCCTTCGGCCGGGTGCTGGGCTCGTCCCGGTCGAACGCGAGCGCCCGGCTGAACCGCGGGTCGCTGAGCACGAACTTCACGTCCGCGTAGCGGGTGGCCAGCCAGGCCGGTTCGCCGTAGGCGAGCTGCACCCGCGACACCGGGTCGTCGCGCCGCAGCTCCGCGTAGGACGGGTGGACCCCCAGCCGGTCCGGTTGGTCGAACGGGTAGCTCCGCGGGTTCCCGGCCGAGCCCGGTCGCGGGACGTCCTCCACGCTGTTCACAGTTCCACCAGCACCTTTCCCCGGTTGCCCGCGCTACCGCGGTACAGGCTGTCGTAGGCGTCCGGGATCGCGTCGATCCCGTGGTACGTGGTCTGGTCGTGGCGGAGCCGCCCACTGCGGACGAGCGGGCCGAGGTCGGCGCGCAGCGCGGCCCACTCCTGCTCGGTGTGCCATTCCAGCGAGTAGATGCCCCGGACCGTGGTGCGCGGGTACATCAGCAGCGGCAGCAGCCGCGGTCCGGTCTCCTCGCCACCGACCTGGTGCGCCCACTGCCAGCAGATCGCCACCCGGCTGCCGACGGTGAGCAGGGTGAACGCGGCGTCGGTGATCGCGCCGCCGAGGTTGTCGAAGTACCGGTCGATGCCGTCCGGCGCGGCGGTGGCGAGCTCGACGCGGACCTGTTCGGCGGGGGTGCCGTCCCGGTAGACCACGACCTCGTCGAAGCCGAGCCCTCGCAGGTACGGCACCTTCTCCGGCGAGGTGGTCGTGCCCACCACCCGCGCCCCGGCGAGCCCGGCGAGCTGGCCGACGAGCGCGCCCACACCACCGGAGGCACCGCTGACGAGCACCGTGTCGCCGGGCCGCACGTCGAGGAACTTCGTCACCGTCCCCCAGGCGGCCATGCCGGGTCCGCCGAAGACGCCGAGCGCGCTCGACAGCGGCAGCGCCTCGTCGTGGTGGGCCTGGTCGAGCCTGCGGAAGCCGGGCACCTGCAGCGGGAAGGCGCTCCGGAACACCGTGCCGCCGGCCCCGGTGCTGATGACGTGGCTGCGCCAGCCGCCCCAGCCCTGCACCAGCTCGCCCGGCTGGAAGCGGGCGCGGGGCCCGGCCTCCAGGACCTCCATGACCGAGTCGCCGCCCGCCGTCTCCCCGAGCGGCAGGTTCAGCGTGATCCCGTGCAAGTACGGGTCGAGGGAGACGTACCGGACGCGCAGCAGCATCTCCTCCGGCCGGAGCCGGACCTCGACGTCCTCGACCACCTTCTCGTACATCCGGTCGACCGCGGGCACGCCCTCCGCGTGCTCGCGGATGACCCATTTCTCGATCTTCACCTCAGGCTCCTCGCTTCGGGGCCGGCTCGGCCGCCGCGGCCTGCCGGGGGACGTCCGGTCCTACCGGGATGACCCGGTGGGTGGGCGGTGGTGCGGATTCGTCGATGTGCGCGGTGAACTCCTTGGCGTCGTCGCGGCACACGAAGTGCATGACCTGCCTGCCCGCGCCGACGGCCCGGATGAGGCCGCCGGTCGTGGCCCACACCCCGGACAGGTAGAAGTTCGCCAGCCCGGGCAGCCGCGGCCCGTGCTTCTTGATCGCCTCCTCCATGTCCTCGCCCCCGTCCACGAACGGCTGCCAGCCGAGGACGGTGCCGTCGTAGTTGCCGGTGTAGCGGACCTGGGTGAGCGGGGTGGAGATGTCGCGGGTGACCACGGCGTCCCGCAGCCCGGGGTGGCAGGTGTCGAGGTGGTCGACCAGCGCGTCCTTCACCTGGCGCTTCGCCGCGTAGTAGGCGGTGCCGCGGCGCACCGGGAGGGTGTGCACCTCGGTGCCGTGCCGGACCCGGGTCCGTTGTTCCGGCCCGGTGCTCAGCGCCCGCCACGGTTCGATGTCGCAGAAGTAGGTGGCGTACACGACCGCGCCGCCCGGCGGGGCCAGCTCCGGGTAGTGCTCGCTGCGGAACTGCACGTTGATGCTCGGGTGGCGCAGCCCGATCAGCTTCGACGCCACGTCCTCGTCGAGCAGGTGTGTGGTGCAGGGATCGACTTCGGGGAACGGCCGGTCCAGCCCGAGGAACAGCGCGAAGTACCCAGGGAAGATCATGCCGGGCTCGTCGATGGTCTTCTCGTAGAGCCGCCGGTGGTCGTCGGAGAGGTACCGGCCGCCGAGCAGTTCCATCGTGGTGGTGCGCCCGTCGCAGGCGGACACGATGATGTCGGCGCGGTGTTCGCTGCCGTCGCTGAGCCGCACCCCGACCGCGCGGTCGTCCTCCACCAGCACCTCGACGACCTTGGCGTTGTAGGTGATCCGGCCGCCGAGCCGGTGGTAGCGCTGCTCGATGGAGTCCGACAGCCCCTGCGAGCCGCCTTCCGGCACCCCGGCCGAGCGGTTGGCGTGCGAGGCGAGCTGGAAGTAGAACGGCAGCACCGGGAACGCCGGGTGCTTCTCGTAGAGGATGAAGTTGAACGCCTCCCGCAGCAGCGGATCCCGGAACTTCGCCGAGTAGTCCGTCATCAGGGTGGTGATGGAGGTGCGGATGACGTTGAGGTACGGCAGGAACGAGGCCAGCATCCGCCAGCGCTCGAACCGGCCCATCAGCCCGACCGGCTTGAGGAACGGGTAGACCGTGATCGCCTTCCGGAACTTGCGCAGGCCGTTGCAGAAGTGCCGGATCAGCCGCGCGTCCGCGGGAGACAGCTCGGTGAGGTGCGCCTGCAGCCGGTCCGGGTCGGAGTAGAAGTACACCGCCCGCCCGTCCCGCGCGCGCACCACGTTGAACACGTCGAAGTGCCGCATCTCCTTGCCCTGCAAGGCGCCGAGCTCCAGCCAGATCTGGTGCATCTCGTTGCCGGGCCCGTTGCCGAGCAGCCAGCTCACGCAGATGTCGAAGGTGAAGTCGCCCTTGTCCCACGCGGTGCAGCAGCCGCCGGGGATCTCGTGCATCTCGAAGATCCGCGAGCGGTAGCCGTTCATCTGGGCGTAGCAGCCGGTGGACAACCCGCCCAGCCCACCACCGATGATGATCATCGTTTCGCGGTTCACCGCGGTCCCCTCCTGTCGTGCCGAGTCGGATCCCGGTCCAGCAGCGGCAGTTCGCCGAGCATCTCGCGGTCCCACGGTTCCTGCTGATCGCTCTCCCACGCGCGGAACGGCACCCCGAGCTCCTGGCAGAGGAACTGCGCGGCGTGCCTGCCGGAGGAGGCCGCGCGGATCAGGCCACCACCGTCGACCCACTGCCCGGCCATTGAGAACCCGCGCAGGCCGGGCAACCGCATCCGGTCCCGGTCGACCAGCTGCGCCAGCAGGTCGTCGGCCGCCCCGAAGGATTTCCAGGCGAGGATGCTGCCCGCGAAGTTGCCGGTGTAGCGGTGTTGGGTGACGGGGGTGGCCACGTCCACCGACTCGACGCGGTCGTCGAGACCCGGGTAGCGGCGCTCCAGGAACGAACGGACGAAGGTGGCGACCCGCTCCTTGCGCGCCCGGTACTCCCGCCGGTTCGAGCGGCGCAGCTCCCGCCAGGAGGCGAAGTCCGTGAAGTACGTGCAGTGCAGCAGGGACTTGCCGGGCGGAGCGCACCCCGCCCAGTATTTCGACCGCAACTGCACCACGATGCTGCGCTGCGCCACCCCGGGCAGCGCCGCGCAGTCCTGTTCGGACAGCAGGTAGGTGGTGCTGTGCGGCGTGCCGGGCGGAAGTTCCCCGTCCACGCCGACGAACGCCGACAGGACTCCCGGGTACACCTCCTCCGACCGGTGCAGCAGATCCTCGTACAGGCGATCGACCGCGGGGCCGGTGTAACGGCCCTCCAGCATCCGGTAGATCGTGGTCGCCCCGTCGCAGGCCGACACGACGTGGTCGGCGTGGTGCCGGGTCCCGTCGCGCAGCTGCACCCCGACCGCACGGCCGCCCTCCACCAGGATCCGCTCCACCCTGGCCCGGTAGCGGATGTCCCCGCCGAGGTCGAGGTAGCGCCGCTCGACCGAGCGCGCCAGCCCGAGCGACCCGCCCTCGGGGAACCCCGCGTTGCCGTGGTGGGCCGCGGCCATGTTGAGCAGGTACGGCAGCAGCGGGAAACCGCCGTGGTCCTGGAAGAAGATGAACGGGAACGCCCGCCGCAGCAGCGGATCCCGCAGCCCGTCGGTGAAGCTCGGCATCCCGGCGGTCGCGGTGCGCCGGTACAGCATCGCGGCGGGCAGCGCCCGGGCCACGGCCGCCAGCTTCTCCCGCCGCGTCTGCAACGGCCCCGGGACCAGGTGGGGGAAGTCCGCCGCGGCCAGGAACCGGCGCAGGTACCGGCAGAACGAGCGAATCGGCCGGGCGTCCTCCGGCGAGATCTCCAGCAGGTGCCGCTGCAACCGGTCCGGGTCGTTGTAGAAGGTCACCTCCCTGCCGTCGGCACCGACGACCCGGTTGAACATCTCGAAGTTCGTGATGCTCTTGCCGTCCAATGCTCCGAGCTCCTGCCACACGCGGTGGGCGTCGTTGCCGGCCGCGGTGCCGGGCAGCCACTCGATGCAGTAGTCGAAGATGTAGCCGTCGCGGCCCCACGCGGTGCAGCAGCCGCCGGGCAGCACGTGCTTCTCGAACACCTGGGTGCGCAGACCGCTCATCCGCGCGTAGCAGGCGGTCGCCAGCCCGGCGATGCCGCCGCCGATGACGATGACGCTGGGGGCCCTGTCGGCGGGGTGCTCAGGCGACATCGGCGGCACCCCCGGCGAGGACCTCGCGCACCAGGTCCGCGTTCGCGCCGACGTGCTCGCGGTCGAGCATGTCCGCGTGCGCCCCGGATCCGCGCAGCACCTCGGCTCCGCGCCGCGAGCGGTCCTGCCAGCCGCCCTCCTCACCGGTGAGGTGGATCGGGAGGTTGTGCGGGTCGCTGAGCACCGTGATCGGCGCGTCCAGCACCGCGGTGTTCGGGGTGCGGCCGCAGAACTCCAGGTACTCCCGGGCCTGGTCGCGGGTCTCCTCGGCGACCACGTCGGTGCCGGTGTGCCTGCGCAGGTGTTCGGCTAGCTCCCGCTCGAACTCGGCGAGCTGTTCGTCGCCCACCTCGAACGGGGCCGAGATCCGGTAGGAGTCGACGATGATCACGCGGGCGACCCGCCTGCCCCGCCGCTCCAGCTCGCCCGCGACCTCGAAGGCCAGGTTCCCGCCCAGCGAGTAGCCCAGCAGCCGGCAGGCGCCCTCCGGCTGGAACGCCTCGACCAGGTCCGCGTAGCGGGCGATCTTGTCGTCCCCGCTGAGGTAGTTGAACCCGATCAGCTCGTGCTCGGCGAGTCTCCCGGCGAGCTGGCGGTACACCAGCCCGTGCCCGCCGACCGGCGGGAAGCAGCACAGCGGATCGCCGCGCCCCTCCCCGAACCGCACGTACGGCTGGGATCCCGGCAACCGCCCGGTGATCACGTGCTCGACGGTCTTGGCCATGCCGTGCAACGTCGTGGTCTTGAACAGCTCGCCGACCGCGACGGTGATGTCGAACTCGGCCTGCACGTGGTGGATCAGCTCGATCAGCTTGATGGAACTGCCGCCCAGCTCGAAGAAGTCGTCGTGCAGCCCGACCCGGTCCAGGCCGAGCAGGGCCTGCCAGTGCGCGGCCATCCGCTCCTCGAACAGCGTCGTGGTCGGTTCGTGGTCGTGGGTCCGCGCGGCCGACGGGGCGGGCAGCTCGTCGAGGTCGACCTTGCCGCTCGTCGTCAGCGGCAGCTCCGGCAGTTCCACCAGGTGCGCCGGGATCATGAACGTGGGCAGGTGCTCGGCCAGGTGGCGGCGCAGGCCGCGCCGGTCCAGCTCCGCGCCGTCGACCGGCACGCAGTAGGCGCACAGCGCGGTCTCCCCGCCGGAGTCCGGGCGCGCCACCACCACGACCCGCTTGAGCTGCGGCCAGGCGGCCAGGTGCGCTTCGACCTCACCGAGCTCGATTCGGTGCCCGCGCACCTTGATCTGCGAATCGGCCCGCCCCAACAGGTGCAGCACGCCCCGCTCGTCCCAGCGCGCCAGGTCACCGGTGCGGTAGCAGCGCACCGGCTCCCCGCCCGGGGACAGGGTGCGGAACCGCTCGGCGGTCTGCTCGGGGTCGCCCCGGTAGCCGGTGGCGACCGCGGCCCCGCCGAGCCACAGCTCCCCGGTGACGCCCGCGGGCACCGGCCGCTCGTGCTCGTCGAGCACGTAGCAGGTGGTGTTCGGCAGCGGCATGCCGATCGGCACCGGCTGCCCGGGTTCCATCCCGTCGGTGGACCCTTCGAAGCAGGTGCTGTCCACCGTGGCCTCGGTGACCCCGTAAGAGCTGATCAGCCGGGTGTCCGGGCCGCACAGCTCGCGCAGCCGCCGGTGCTCCTCGACCTTCCACACGTCGGAGCCGACGACCAGCACCCGCAGGAAGTCCAGCCGCGCGCCGCGGGATTCGCAGTGCTCCACCAGTCCGCGCACCACCGCGGGCACGAACTCGGCGCAGTCCACCCGTTCCCGGACCATCGTCCGGTGCAGCAGCGCGGTGTTGAACAGCAGGTCCCGGTCGACGAGCACCAGGGTGCCGCCGGTGCTCAACGCCCGCACCAGGTCGCCGGTGAACACGTCGAAGGCCGGGCTGGCGAGCTGCAGGTGCACCCGCACGTCCCCGCCGAGGCCGTACTCGCGCTGCCAGGACGCCTGCGCGGAAGCGAGGTTGCGGTGGCTGACCTGCACCGCCTTCGGCAGGCCGGTGGAGCCGGAGGTGCAGCAGACGTAGGCGGGCGAGTCGAGCGCGACCCGGACCTCCGCGCCCGCGGGCTCGCCGGCGCCCTCCGCCGCGAGTTCCGCCGGGGTCAGCAGCTCCGCCGCCGTCCCGAGCACCGCCCGCATCGGCTCGTCGGCGAGCACCACGCCCGCCCCGGACCGCCGCACCATCGCCGCGAGCCGATCCGGCGGGTGCCCCGGGTCCAGCGGCAGGTAGGCGGCGCCGGCGCGCAGCACCGCCAGCACCGAGGCGATCAGCTCCGGGCCCTTCCCCTGGCACAGCCCCACGATCGAGCCCTCGCCGACGTCGCGCGCCCGCAGCCCGCGCGCCAGCCGGCCGGACAGCTCGTCCAGTTCGGCGTAGCTCATCCGCCGGTCGGTCCCCGGGTGCGAGACCGCGATCGCGTCCGGGTGCTCGCGGGCGGCGGCGACCACCAGCTCGTGCACGGGTGCGCCGACGGCCGGTTCGCGGCCCGCGCCGCTCCACTCGCCGAGGATCCGGTCCCGCTCGGCCGCGTCGAGCATCGGCAGCTCCGCGATGCGCCGCGCGGGCGGTGCCGCGGTGAGCGCGTCGAGCAGCGCCGTGTAGTGCCCGGCCAGCCGCCGCATCGTCGCGGGCAGGAACAGGTCGGTGTTGTACTTGAACACGCAGTGGAAGCGCTGGTCGGCTTCGTCCTCGTACACCGACAGCGTCAGGTCGAACTGGCCCTCCTCCTCGGGCAACTCCACGTAGTCGAGCCGGTAGCCGTACTGCTCAGCGGAGACCTTGTGGTGCAGCAGGATGAACATCACCTGGAACACCGCCGAGCGGCTCGGGTCGTGCTGCAACCCGAGCTGCTCGACCAGCAGCACGAACGGGTACTCCTGGTTGTCCAGCCCGCCCAGCACGGCGGTGCGGACCCGGTCCAGCAGCTCGGCCACCGCCGGGTCGCCGCCGAGGTGCGCGTGCAGCGGCAGCGGGTTGACGAAGTAGCCGTACACCGAGCCGAACTCGGGCGCGGTGCGGCCGGTGACCGGGCTGCCGACGATGAGGTCGTCCTGGCCGGAGTACCGGTGCAGCAGCAGGTAGTAGGCGCTGAGCAGCACCACGAACGGGGTGACGTTGTGCTCCCGCGCCAGTTCGTGCACCCGGGCGCTGAGCTCGGTGTCCAGCGCGAAGAACTCCGAGGCCCCGTTGTGCGTCTGCACCAGCGGGCGCGGCTTGTCCGTCGGCAGGTTCAGCACCTCGATCCGCTCCGGCAGGTGGGAGCGCCAGTGCTCCAGCATCCGCCGAGCGTCGGGCCCGGCCAGGAACTCGTTCTGCCGGTTGAGGAAGTCCAGGTAGCTCGCGGCCACCGGCGGCAGCTCGACGGGTGCACCGCGCCGCAGTCCTTCGTACAGGGCCAGCAGTTCCTCGATGAAGGTGAACGTCGAGATCGCGTCCGAGATGATGTGGTGCACGGCCTTCACCAGCACCCAGCGGTCGGGCGCGCGCTGGAACAGGCGGAACCGGATCAGCGGATCGCGTTCGAGGTCGTAGGGCGCGCGGTAGGCCGCGACGATCCGCCGGTGCACCTCCTCCCAGAGCAGGCCGCGCACGTCGACGACCGCGAAGTCCGGCACCGCCTCCGGCGCGATCACCTGCACCGGTTCGCCGCGGTGCAGCAGGAAGTTGGCGCGCAGGCTCGAGTGCCGGGCCACCAGGGTGCCGAACGCCTCGGCCAGCAGCCGCGGGTCCAGTTCGGTGCGGACCTCGACGGCGCCGCCGATGTTGTAGGCGAAGCCGTCGGGGTGCAGCTGCTTGAGGAACCACAGCGCCTTCTGGTTCTGGGTGAGCGGGAAGCGGTGCTCGTCGCGGAAGACCTCCACGGCCGCCACCGCGCCCGCGTCCGCGCCCGCGGACTCCGCGAGCTCGTCGTGGACCTGCTGGACCAGTTCGCGCACCGGGGTGTTGCCGAGCAGCGCGACGACCGGCAGCGCCACGCCGAGCTCCGCCTGGATCTGCGCGCGCAGCTCCATCGCGAGCATCGAGTCCAGGCCGAGCGCGTTGAGCCCGTCCTGCCCGTCCACCGAGTCCGGCGGCACCTGCAGCACACCGGCGACCAGCGCCGTGAAGCGCTCGGTGAGCAGGTCGTGGCGCAGCGCGGGGTCGGCGGCGCGGAAGATGTCGAGGAACCCCGCGGTGTCGCCCGCGTCCCCGGCATCGGCGGCGGACGCGAGCTCGGCGACCAGCGGCGGCGCGACCGGGTACCAGGACAGGAAGGTGGGCCAGTCGACGACGGTGGCGACCACCAGCTGGGCGTGGCGCTGCCCGAGGACCCGCTCCAGCACCGCCATGCCGGCCTCGGGGGTCAGCGAGCTCATGCCGCGCGCGGTCCGGTAGTGCTCGACGAGGCCCTGCTCCTCGATCATGCCGGTGGCCCACGGACCCCAGTCGATGCTGAGCGCGGGCAGCCCGAGCGCGCGCCGGTGGTGGGCGAGCGCGTCGAGGAAGGCGTTGCCCGCCGCGTAGTTCGTCTGCCCCGCGGTGGTCAGCAGCGACGCGATCGAGGCGAACAGCACGAAGTGCTCCAGCGGCTCGTCCCGCAGGTGCCGGTGCAGCAGCAGCGAGCCGACGACCTTGGGGTCGTGCACCGCGCGGTAGGCCTCGCGGTCCAGGTCGGCCACCAGCGCGTCGCGCAGGTTCCCGGCGAGGTGGAACACCCCGCGGATCGGCTGCGGTGCACCGCGCCGGTGCTCGGCGAGCCAGGTGGTCAGCGCGGTCTCGTCCGTGATGTCGAGGCCGACGACCTCGGGGTGCGCGCCGAACGCTTCCAGTTCGCGGACGAAGCGGACGCGGCCGCCCACCGGGGAGTCCGGGTGTTGGTTCCCCCACTCGACGCGCTCGGGCACCCCGGAGCGGCTGATCAGCACCAGCCGGCGCGCGCCCCGCTTGACCAGGGTGCGGCACAGCAACCGGCCGAGGGCG
Source organism: Saccharopolyspora sp. 6M (assembly GCF_020176775.1). Lineage (NCBI taxonomy): Bacteria > Bacillati > Actinomycetota > Actinomycetes > Pseudonocardiales > Pseudonocardiaceae > Saccharopolyspora > Saccharopolyspora sp. 6M. The sequence continues at coordinate 25,163 of NZ_JAIUJZ010000053.1, read as the reverse complement.
CCGAACGCGCCGGTGACCAGGTAGGTGCCGTCCGGTCGCAGCACGGGCGGCAGCGGCGTCGACAGGTCCTGCGCGGGGCGCAGCCGGGCGGTGCGGAACGTGCTGCCGCGCACCGCGATCTCGTCCTCGTCGGGCGCGGCGACGGCGCGCAGCACGTCCGCGGCGTCCGCCGCGGAGTCGGCGCGGCCCGGGTCGAGGTCGATCAGCTTGCCGCGGTTGCGCACCGCCTCCTGCTGGCGCAGCACGCGGCCGACGCCCCACGCCGGGGCGCCCAGCGGGGCGACCACGTCCCCGGGGACGACGGCCTGCGCTCCTCTGGTCACCACGTGCAGCTCCGCCGCGCGGTGCCGCTGCTGCAGCACGTCGGCGAGCGCGATGAGCGAGTAGCCGCCGAGCTCGGCCTGCGCGTCGATCTCGGCGCGGCCCAGCGCGTCGATCGGCGCCGGATCCAGGTTCCACAGGTGCAGCACGTGGTCGGGGCCGTCCGCGCCGAGTTCGTCGAGCAACCGCCCCAGGTCGGCGCGGTCCCCTGGCCGCAGCTCGGATTCCGCGTCCCCGCGCCGGTACCGCGGCCCGGGACGCACCAGGTGGCAGCTGCCGCCGCCCGCGGTGATGCGGGCGGCGAGCGCGGCGCCGACGCCGCCCCGGTCGGCGAGCACCAGCCAGCGGCCGCTCGCACCGTCCGCTTCCACCGCAGGCAGCGGCTGCCACACCGGTTCGACCAGCCAGTTGTCGATGGTGCGGCGGGCCAGCGAGCCCGCCCGCTCCACCTCGCCCGCGCGGAAGCCGTCGATGCGGCCCAGCGGGGTGCCGTCCTCGGCGAACAGCGCGAGCCGCCCGACGAGTTCGCCGCCGTCGCGCGCGGTGATCCGCGCGTGCACCCAGATCGGCCGGTCCCCGACCGGGTCGAGCCGCAGCTCCGCCAGCGACAGCGGCAGCCGGATCCCGGTGCCGCCGCTGCCGTCGCGCAGCACTTCGGGCACCAGCAAGGTCTGGAAGCAGGCGTCCAGCAGCACGGGGTGCGCGTGGTGCTCGGCCGCGTCGCGGGCCTGCGCGGTGGGCACGATCCGGGCCAGCGCTTCGTCATCGCCGAGCCACACCTGCTCGATCGCCCGGAACGCGGGGCCGTACTGGTAGCCGGCCGCGTCCAGCGCCGCGTAGCAGGACTCCCGGTCCAGGCGGCGCCGGTCGGCGCCGCGCAGCGCGGACCAGTCCGGGACGTCGCCGAGCCCGTCACCGCCGATACCGGCGGAGCCGCTCGCGTGCACCGCGCGCCGCTCGTCGCCGCCCGGGGTCGCGATGGTGAACCGGGCGTCCTCCCCGGACAGCGCGAGCTGGACCTTGCCCACCTCGCCGTCGGCGACGAACAGCGCCCGGCGGAACTCCAGGTCGCGCAGCAGCACCCGGTCGTCGCCGGTGAGGGCGCGGACGGCTTGCGCGGCCATCTCGACGTACCCGGCGGCGGGGAACACGACGGTCCCCTGGATGCGGTGGTCGGCCAGGTACGGCGACCGTTCGAGGTCGAGCGCGAGTTCCCACCCCGGCTCGGCGGTGGCCAGGCGCCTGCCGAGCAGCGGGTGGTCGACCCGCCCGAGCCGGATCTGCGCGACCGCGTCGGGTTCGGTCCAGTAGCGGTCCCGCGCCCACGGGTACGGCGGCAGCGCGACGACCCGCCCGGCCGGGTGCAGCGGGGCCCAGTCGACCTCGGCGCCCCTGGCGTGCAGCGCGGCGAGCGAGGTGAGCATGCCTTCGACCTCGTCCTCGCGGCGCCGGAGCGACGGCAGCACGATGCCCTCGGCCCCGGCGTCCGCCAGGCATTCCCGGATCGGGTGGGCGAGCACCGGGTGCGGGCCGATCTCCAGGAAGGTGCGGTGCCCATCGGCGATCAGCCGGTCGACGGCGGCGCGGAAGCGGACGGGTTCGCGGACGTTGCGCCACCAGTACTCGGCGTCCAGCTCGGGCCCGCGCGCCCGGTCCTCCGTCGCGGTCAGGTGCAGCGGGACGCGCGCCCCCTGCGGGCGGATCCCGGCCAGCGCGGCCAGCAGCTCGTCCTTGATCGGGTCCATCCGCGCGCTGTGGTACGGCACCCGGACGTCCAGCTGCCGGGCGAAGACGTGCTCGGCCTCCAGTTCGGCGGCGAGCGCGCGCAGCTCCTCCTCGTCCCCGGCCAGCGTGATCGCGGCCGGGCCGTTGACCGCGGCCACCGAGACGCGGTCGCCGCGGCCCCGCAGCCGCTCCAGCGCCGCGTCCTCGTCGAGCGCGACCGCGAGCATCGTCCCGGTGCCGGTGAGCCGCTGCTGCAGCCTGCTGCGGTGGATCGCGATGGTGGTGGCGTCCCGCAGCGAGTACACCCCGGCTTCGTGGAAGGCGGCGATCTCGCCGGTGCTGTGCCCGACGATCGCGTCCGGGCGCACCCCGCGGTGCCGCCACAGCGCGGCCAGCCCGACCTGCACGGCGAAGTTCGCGGGCTGGGCCAGCCAGGTCTCCCCCATCCGCGTTTCCGCTTGCGGCGCGCGGAGTTCGTCGACGAGCGACCACCCGGCGAGGTCGCGGATCTCGGCGTGGCAGCGTTCCACGGCCTCCCGGTACACCGGTTCGGCCTCGAACAGCTCCCGCCCCATCGCCCACCACTGCGGGCCCATGCCGCTGAACGCCCACACCGTTGCGCCGCCGTCCCGGCAGCGGTCGGCGACCACCCGGGGGTCCGCTTCGCCGCGCAGGTGCGCGTCCAGCCGTTCGCGCAGCGAGTCCGCGGACGAGTACACGACGTCGAGCCGGGCCGCGTGGTGCTGGCGGCGCCGCGCGAGGGTGTAGCCGAGGTCGCGCAGCCCGGTCTCGTCGACGCCGTCCAGCTCGGCGCGGACCGCCTCGACGCGCCGCCGCAGCGCGTCCTCGTCGCGGGCGCTGATCGGCAGCACGCTCGGGGCCGTGGGCTCGTCCGCGACCGGCGCCCGCGCGGGGGCCTCCTCGACGAGGACGTGCGCGTTGGTGCCGCCGAAGCCGAACGAGTTGACCCCGGCGCGGGCGGGGCCCTCGTGCGCGGGCCAGCCGGTCAGCTCCAGCGGGATCCGGTACGGCAGCGCCGCAAGGTCGATCGCCGGGTTGAGCTCGTTCAGGTTGATGTGCGGCGGGATCCGGCCCGCGCGCACCGCCAGCGCCACCTTGATCAGGCCGACGACCCCGGCGGCGGCCTCGGTGTGCCCGATGTTCGTCTTCACCGAACCCACGTAGCGCTCGTCGCCGTCCCGGTGCCCGTGCGCGAGGGCGCGCCCGAGCGCGTTCGCCTCGATGGGGTCGCCGACGGCGGTCGAGGTGCCGTGCGCCTCCACGTACTGCAGGTCGCCGGGCAGCAGGCCCGCTTCGGCGCAGACCCGTTCGACGAGTTCCGCCTGCCGGTCCCCGTCGGGCACGGTGATGCCGCCGGTGCGGCCGTCCTGGTTCACGCCGGATCCGGTGATGAGCGCGTAGATCGGGTCGCCGTCCCGCTCGGCGTCGGCGAGCCGCTTGAGCACCACCGCGGCCACGCCTTCGGAGCGCACGTACCCGTCGGCGGCGGCGTCGAAGGTGCGGGACAGCCCTTCGGGGGACAGGAAGCCGCCGCGGGTCTCGCTGATCGTGTACTGCGGGGCCAGCTGCAGCGAGGTGCCGCCGACCACCGCGAGCTCGCTCTCCCCGCTGCGCAGGCTGCGGCAGGCCAGGTGCGCGGACACCAGCGAGGAGCTGCACGCGGTGTCGATCGAGACGCTGGGGCCGCGGAAGTCGAAGCAGTGCGAGATGCGGTTCGACACCATCGTCATCATCGTGCCGGTGGCGGTGTGCGCGGCGAGGGTGCCGAAGTCCAGGTCACCGAACTGCAGGATCTTGTAGTCGAGGGTGAAGGCGCCGATGAAGACGCCGACGTCGGTGCCCGCGAGGTCGGCCGGGCGCTGGCCGCCGTCCTCCAGCGCCTCCCAGGTGACCTCCAGCAGCTTGCGCTGCTGCGGGTCCATGTGCGCGGCCTCGCGCGGGCTGATGCCGAAGAAGGCGGGGTCGAACTCGTCGAAGCCGTCGACGTAGCCGCCGCGGCCGCCGACCAGGCGGCCGGCCTTGGCGGGATCGCCGCTGCGCAGCGTGCCGATGTCGTAGCGATCGGGTGGTGTGGGCGTGAGGCAGTCCCTGCCCGCGGCCAGGTTCCGCCAGAACGCCCCGGGGGTGCTCGCCCCGCCGGGTAACCGGCAGCCGATCCCGATGATCGCGATCTTGTCCTCGTGCGGCGGGGTGCTGGATTCGGTGCCCATCGGATCCTCGTGTCCTCGCGACCATCGACGTCAGTTCGGGTAAGTGGCACCCGCCGGTGATATCCGCAACCGGCGCCGCCGAATCGAGGCTAGGAACCGACAATGGTGCGAGCTACCCGTTCCCCGCGCCCCCACCCGACCGGGTATTCCTTTTGCTCCGACCGGGGTTCCCGAACGAATGATCTTCATCGGCATCCGGGCGAATTCGCGAAATTCCGTGGACGGAACCGCCGCGGTCGGCATCGTGCTCCGGCTCCCGATTCCGTTGGTGCAGCAGGGATTCCGACACCAACAAGTGATCCACTTCACTCCTCCCCGGCACCCGCGGGCGCGCCGGGAAATACCGACATACCTAAGAAGAACATTGCTCCCGGCAATTACCCGAAGGAATCGGCACAAAACCGAGCATTCCTCGATCCGCGCGAAGTTCCGGCAGTGCGGGAACTCGTGGCGACCGCGGAAGAACCACGAGGCCCGCGAGAACTCGGCCAGCGAATCCGAGGACGCGTTCTCCCGGCCCGCGCCCCCGCGCGATCGGGAACCGGCCCGGCCGGCCCGGGTGTGACGGCGGCCGCAGCCGGGCGCGGGTCGAACCTACGCCTGCGTAACCTGGCGCGATGGCCGAGATCGTGTACCCGCCCGTAGTGCTGGCGGCGAAGACCATGTTCCGCGTGCTGGACAACCGGCTGCGCGTGACGGGAACCGAGCACATCCCGCGCACCGGTGGAGCGGTGATCGCCTGCAACCACGTCAGCTACCTGGACTTCATCTTCTGCGGGCTCGGCGCGCAGCCGTCCCGGCGGCTGGTGCGGTTCATGGCGAAGAAGCAGATCTTCGACCACGGGATCGCCGGTCCGCTCATGCGCGGCATGCACCACATCCCGGTGGACCGGTCCGCCGGCCGGGCCTCCTACGACGAGGCGGTCGCGCGGCTGCGCGCGGGCGAGGTCGTCGGGGTGTTCCCCGAGGCGACCATCAGCCGCTCGTTCACCGTCAAGCCGATCAAGTCCGGCGCGGTGCGGATGGCCGCCGACGCGGGCGTCCCGGTGCTGCCCATGTCGCTGTGGGGCACGCAGCGGCTGTGGACGAAGGGCAGGCCGCGCACCCTCACCAAGCGGCACGTCCCGATCCACATCCACGCGGGCGAACCGTTCCACCCCGGCCCGGACGACGATCCCGAGGTGCTGAGCGAGGAGCTGCGCGCCCACATGTCCGCGATCCTCGACGACCTGCAGACCGGCTACCCCGACGGTCCCGCCGGTGAGGACGACCGCTGGTGGCTCCCGGCCCACCTGGGCGGCACCGCTCCCACCCCGGAGGAGGCCGCCGCGCTCGACGACGAGCGGTGAGGTGTCAGCGCGGGTCGACGTCGCCGAGCCAGGCCAGGACGTCCGCGCGCAGGTCGTCCAGCGGGCGTTCGCCGGACAGCCGCAGGACGGGGCGGTGCAGCCCGGCCAGCCAGGCCTCGTCCGCGCTGCGGCGGCCGGGCACGTCGGTGTCGTCGTAGTCGCCCGCCCAGGAGAGGAAATCGTGGTGCGCGGCCGCCAGGCTGCCGCCCGCGGCGACGGCCGTGCCGTAGCGGACGACGTCGCGCCGCCGCAGCCGTTCGAGCCGGACGTCGGTCTCGGCGGTGAGGAACACGACGGCGTCCACGTCGGCGATCACCTCGTCGCCCCATCCCCGCAGCGTGCCCGACAGGACCCACGCGGGCCGGGGCACGAACAGCGACCGCATCAGCGGAACCCGTTCCGCCACCGGGCGCTTGTCGGTGTACGGCGGCGAGGTGGGCAGCCACAGGTAGTCGTCGACGTCGGCGTGCGGCACCGCCCAGGCGACGGCCAGCGCGCGTCCCAAGGTCGTGCTGCCGACGCCGGTCGCCCCGGTCACCAGCACTCGTCGTCCCGGCATCCGCTCCCCCTCCGCTCATGGTCAGCGCACCACGGTAGCCGGGCCGCGATCGACTGTTCGGTCCGCACCGCGAGGGCGGCGCGCGGCTCGTCGATCACGCGGGGGCAACCCGCCGCGCTCCCCGGCGTCCCACTAGTAGCGGGCGGGAGCACGGGTTCCCGCGAAGAGAGGAGCACGACATGCTGCGGACCACCCTGGGGGCGCTGGCGCTGGCGGGCACGGCGCTGGCGGTGACGGCGTGCGGAGCAGGTGCCCAGGCGGGCCAGTCGGCGCTCGGCGCGCAGTCGGCCGCCGGGGCCGATGCGGCGCGCACCGCATCGGCCGACACCCCGCGCTGCGGTACCGGTGATCTGGACGCCAGGTTCGGCGGGGTCCTCGACGACGGCTCCGGGCAGCTGCGCATCCAGCTGGAGTACACGAACGCCTCCGACCACGAGTGCATCCTGCGCGGCGCGCCGGGCGTCGACCTCGCCGGCCCGGACGACCCGGTGCACGGGCCCACCTATTCGGTGCCGCGGGTGGACGACGGGGATCCCGGGTACCTGCTGACGGCCGGCGAGCGGGGCATCGCGGAGCTGACGGTGCTCCCGGACCGCAGCCCCGAGGCGTGGCGGCCCACCGAACTGGTCACCATCCCGCCGGGTCAGGAGGACCCGCTGCACATCCCGTGGTCGCACGACTTCGGCGTGCTGCGCCAGGACGGCGCCACCCACCCTGGCACCTACGTGCACGAGTTCAAGCCGTTCTGACCGGACGAGCGGGCCGGTGGACGGTCCGCTCCCGCAACGGGATTCGCGCAGTCCACGAAGGACGAGAGGTGACCGCGCACCCCACCGAGGAACGATGATCCGGCCGGTCCCGCGCGGGGAGGCGCGGGACCCACCCGGACTGTCGACGTCCCCACGACCCCACCCGACGGTCTGCCCTTCTCCTATCAGCGGCGAAGCCGCTGAGCCGCCGACCACCCGAGCAACGGCACCACCCGCGGGTTCTCAGCCGCTTTCTCGTGAGGACAGCTTTTTCCCTCGTGGCGGAGCCACTCGGGAAAAAGATCCCGCAGCGAGAAAGCGGCTGAGGTTCCGCCACCCGACCACAGATCAACCGAACCCCAACGTGCGAGGAAGAACTCAGTCGGCGGTCAGGCGGTGCCAGGCATCGGCCCGCCAGTCGCCGTCGTCGACGGAGATCCGGTCACCGGCCGAATCCCACTGCACCAGGCCCCAGCCGTCGGACTCGCCGCCCTCCTGCCAGCCGACCAGCGGCCAGTAGGCGAAGTTCGCGTGCTCGGCCACCAGGAAGTCGGTGAAGTTCTCGAACCACTCGCGGGCCTTCGCGTCCTGCTCACCGCGACCGACTCCGAACTCGCTGATCCACAGCGGCGCGGTGTAGGGCTTGCCGTCCTCGGTGACGAAGAACGCCTGCCTGCGCAGCACGTCGTAGAGCTCCTCGCGCGACATGTCCTGGTAGCGCGGGTCGTGCGTCTCGCCGGTGCCGGTGGCGCCGCTGTGGTTCGGCCCGGTGTAGCCGTAGAAGTGCGCCGAGTAGACGAGCTTGTCCGGCTTCACCAGCTGCTGCGGCAGTTCGCGCACCGGTTCCAGGGTGGGCCGTTCGTGCGGCAGGCCTTCCACCGGGAGCCCGGTCCAGTTGATGCCCTCGATGATGATGAGCAGGTTCGGGTTGGCCTCGTTGAGGATCCGGTCCCCGGCGCGCTGCGAGGCGGCGAACCAGTCGTGCTCGTCGCCGAGACCCCAGTTCGGGTCGTCGAAGACGTCCCGGCGCACCTCGTTGTAGAGGTCGGCGCCGACCACCCGCTCGTTGTCGGCGTAGCGCGCGGCCATGAACGCCCAGTCGTCCTCCCACTCCTGGTCGCTCTGGCTGCTGTTCCACCGCTCGTTGCCGTCGACGCCGCAGCACCAGCGGGAGGTGCCGGTGTGGTTGTTGAGGATCACGGCGAGCCCGCTGCCGGTCAGCGCGCGCACGGCCGCGTCGTAGATCTCCAGCCGCGTCTTGCCGCGCAGCTCCGGGTTCGCGGTGACCGCCTCGTCGGGCACGGTGGCCTCGTCGTCGATCATGTCGTTGGAGAACGGCAGCCGGATGCTGTTGATGCCGAGCTCGTGGAAGCTGCCGACGATGTCGTCCATCGAGGCGCGGTCCAGGCCGAGCGGGATGCCGTGGGAGTGCTCGCCGTCGTGGTGGTTCGCGGGGTCGTCGACGTCCCCGCTGCCGTTCCAGGTGCCGCTGGCGCCGTGCCAGTTCCCGGACTTCAGCTGGAAGTCGTTGCCGTCGGCGTCGACGATGCGGCTGCCCTCGGTGTGCAGCGGCCCCGTCCAGGAGGCGTCGGCCCGCTCGGACGCGGCCGCGGTGGCGGGCACCAGCAGCGAGGCTGCCAGCACGGCGACGAGGACTCTGGCGATCACGCGGACATCTCCACTGGTCGGCTCCCCGGAAGTCGGTCGATCCGGAGATCGACGGTGGCCGACCCATCCTCGCAGCGATCACCGCACCCGGATGATCGGGAAATCCACGGTTTTCCCGTTCGCGGCGGCCTCTCGGCCGGGCCCGTCGCAGCAGGTGGCCTACAGTTGCGGGATGTCGTTCCGCCCCGCCACGCGTCACGTCCCGATGTCGGTGCAGATCGGTGACCAGGTGCGGAAGCGGATCACCTCGGGCGAGTGGGCGGTCGGCACGAAGCTGCCGGGCGAACACGACCTGGTGGCGGCGTTCGGAGCGAGCCGCGCCACGGTGCGCGAGGCGCTGCGCGGCCTGATCCACGCCGGACTGCTCGAAGCCCGGCCCGGCGACGGCACCTACGTGCGGTCCGCCAGCGAGCTCGACGCGGTGCTGCGGCGGCAGATCTCGCCGCGCGCGGTCGACTCCGTCTTCGAGGTCCGCGAAGCGCTGGAGATCTACGCCGCCCGGCTCGCCGCGGCCCGCGCCACCGACGACGAGCTCGGCGAGCTGGCGGTCCTGCTGGCCGACCGGGACGGGGCGACCGACTTGAGAGGTCGCCTGGAGCGGGACATCCGGTTCCACGACGCCCTGGTGGCCGCCTCCGGCAACCCGCTGCTGCTCGACATGTACCGCGGGGTGGACCGGGCTTCGACGTACTCCCCCGGCGAGCTGTCCGAGCGCGCGCGGCGGCGGTTCCTCGTCGGCGAGTGGGAGGACGAGGACGAGCACCACGCGTTGATGAGCGCGCTGCGGCAGCGGGACCCGGACGCGGCGGCCGACGCGGCGACCCGCCTGCTGCAGCACGCGCGGGAGGCCTTCGTGCGCGCGGAGGACGGCGGCACCGACGACGGGTGACGCACGTCAACTTGGCACGCTCGTGCAGCTGTCATACATTTGCCGGTGACCGTCGCTCGGCCCGCCGAGCGGGGAACACCGCTGACGCCGGGCGCTTCCGCCCGTGCCGACCGGCCGGACGTCGAGGCCCGCGCCACCGCGCGAGGACCACCGATCCGGCCGCACCCGCGACGATCACCGCGCACCGCTCGCGCGCTCACCGAGAACCACGCTCGACGAAGGCTGCCGAAGTGAACTCCACCAGCACGACCCACCCGGCACCGACCGGCGACACCACGAACCGTCCACTTCGGACCGGCCTGGTGCTGGTCGGGATCCTGCTGACCGGCGCGAACCTGCGCGCCGGTCTCACCGTCGTCGGCCCGCTGGTCGGGGACGTGCGCGCCGACCTGGGCCTGTCCTCCGCGGTCGCGTCCGCGCTGGTGAGCCTGCCGCTGCTGTGCTTCGCGCTGTTCTCCCCCGTCGCTCCGCCGCTGGCGGCCCGGTTCGGTCTCGAACGCACCCTCGGCGGGGCGCTGGCGATCCTCGCCGTCGGCATCGTCGTCCGCTCCGCGCCGTGGCAGCCCGCGCTGTGGATCGGCACGCTGGCCCTCGGCTTCGCCATCGCGCTCATCAACGTGCTGCTGCCCGCGTTGATCAAGCGGGACTTCCCGCAGGACGGCGGACGGGTCACCGGGGCCTACTCGGCGACGCAGTCCGCGTTCGCGGCGCTCGCGTCCGGGGTCGCCGTGCCGCTCGCCGGGGTCTCGGACTCCGGCTGGCGCGTCTCGTTCGGGATCTGGGCGGGCCTCGCGCTGATCGGCTTCGCCGTGTTCAGCCCGCAACTGCGCCGCTCCACCCGTCCCCGGCACGAGGTCGCCGCGGCCCTCGACGCGCATCCCGAGCAGTACCGTTCACCGTGGAAGTCCGGCCTCGCCTGGATGATCACCGTGTCGATGGGCACCCAGAGCGCGCTGTACTACTGCATCATCACCTGGTGGCCGGAGGTCGAAGCCGCGCACGGCACCGCGCCGGCGACCGCGGGCCTGCACCTGAGCGTCCTGCAGTTCTTCGGCATCGCCGGGAACCTCGCCACCGCCGCCATCATCCACCGGTGGGCGCGCGACCAGCGGGGCCTGATCGTCGGGCTCGTGCTGATCAACGTCGTCGGCCTCGGCGGCATGGTGCTCGTCCCGGCGCTGGCGCTGCTGTGGAGCGTGCTGCTCGGCCTCGCCGGCGGCGGGATGATCGTGTTCTCGCTGTCGGTGTTCGGGCTCCGCACCCGCCACCACGGGCAGGCCGCGGCGCTGTCCGGCATGGCCCAGTCCTTCGGCTACCTGCTGGCGGCCTTCGGCCCCACCGCGCTCGGCACCGTGCACGACCTCAGCGGCGGCTGGACCGCACCGCTGCTCGTGCTCCTCGGCTTGCAAGCCGTGCAGCTGGTCACCGCGTGGGCCGCCGCGAGCCCCCGCCATCTCTGAGCACCGAAGCCGGTCGGCCGGTTCCCCCGCGGCGAGGACGGCACGGGACCCGGCGCGGGCAGTGGCCGGGCGTCAGCCGTGGCGCAACGCCGACCAGCGCAGCTTCTCCCGCTCCCGCCGCGGCAGACCCGCGACGACCAGGTCGTAGGAGTCCTCGACCAGGTCGCGGACGTGCTGGTCCGGGACGGTGGCGTTGACGACGACGGTGTTCCAGTGCCGCTTGTTCAGGTGGTAGCCGGGCAGCACCGCGTCCGGGTGGCTGGTGCGCAGGTGCACCGCCAGGTCCGGCTCGCACTTGAGGCTGACCCGCAGCGGTTCGGCGTCCAGGCGGCTGATCGCGAAGAGCTTCCCGGCGACCTTGAACACGCTGTTGCGCTCGTCGAACGGGAACTCCTCCCGCGCGCCGGGCATGGCCAGGCATGCGGCCTTCAACTCGTGGGGCGTCACGGCTCCCACCGTAGGCCGCACCCCCGACGGCGTGAGCCTCCGCTCCGGCGCTCCCGGTCACCGGGAGCACCGGAGCGGCGCCACCTCACGGCAGGCTCAGCTTCGCCATCCGTCCCCCGTCCACCGCGTACACGTTGCCGGTGATGAACCCGGCCTCCTCCGCGGCGAGGAAGGCGACCAGCGCGGCCACCTCCTCCGGCGCGCCGGTGCGGCCGACCGGGTGGATGCGGCCGATGTCGCGGCGGAAGGCCGCCGGATCCGGTGTGGCGTCGATGAATTCGAGGTTGAGGTCGGTGTCGATCCAGCCCGGCGCGACCGCGTTGCACCGGATGCCCTCCGGCCCGTGGTCGACCGCGACCGCCCGGGTCAGCCCGTGCAGCCCGGCCTTCGTCGCGCAGTAGGCCGCGTGCCCGGGGTTCGCGCCGAGTCCTTCGACGGACCCGACGTTGACGATGTTCCCCCGCGTCGCGCGCAGGTGCGGCAACGCCTCCTTGATCAGGAGGAACGGGGCGGTCAGGTTCACGGTGAGGTTGCGCTGCCAGTCGTCGAGCGACATCGCCTCCACCGCCGATTCCTGCATCATCCCGGCGTTGTTCACCAGGACGTCCAGCCTCCCGGCGCGGTCCACGACCTCGCCGACGATCCGCGCCGGAGTGGCGGGATCGGCGAGGTCCGAGGGGATCGAGCGGAACTCCTCGTCGGCGCCGCGCTGCGCGGTGAACACGGTGGCCCCCTCGTCGCGCAGCCGCCGCGCGATGGCGCGGCCGATCCCCGCGCGCCCTCCCGTGACCAGCGCGACCTTGCCGTCGAAGCGCTTCATGCGACCGCCTTCCCGCCGTTGATCTCGACCAGTGCCCCGCACACGTAGCGGGCTTCGTCCGAAGCGAGGAACAGCGCCACGTCCACGATGTCGGCCGGTTCCGCGATCCGCCCGAGCGGCACCGTCCGGCCCAGCTCGGCCACCGCGGTGTCCGGGTCGAATCCGCGCCGGGCGAAACCGCTGCGCAGCATCGGGGTGTTGACCTCGTTGGGGCACACCGCGTTCACGCGGACGCCCTGTTCCGCGTGGTCCATTCCCATGCACTGGGTGAGCGAGGCGATCGCCGCCTTCGTCATGCAGTACAGGGCGTGGTTCGGCCCCGGCGCCTTGCCGCCCCAGCAGGAGGACACGTTGACGATCGCGCCGCCGCCACCGGCCGCCATCAGCGGGATCGCGGCCCGGCAGAGGCGGAACGGCGCCTCGACGTTCACCCCGACCGACAGCGACCAGTCCGCGTCGGAGGTGTCCGGGACCGGCCCGCGGGTGATGACGCCCGCGTTGTTGACGAGCACGTCCAGCCCGCCCAGCGCCTCCCGCGCCGCCGGTGCCAGGCCGTCGGCGTAGGCCGGGTCCAGCAGATCACCCGGCAGGTGGGCGTCCGCCTCGATCCCGCTCACGTCCCGGTCAGCCACCGCGACCCGCGCGCCTTCCGCGCGCAGCCGCTCCACCAGCACCGCGCCGATGCCACCGGCCGCACCGGTCACGAGCGCGTTCCGTCCGGAGAACCTCATGTTCCACTCCTAGTGATTCGCCACCTGCCCGAGACCCGGGGCAGCGGACTCGATCCCTCCACCCGCCAGCGGCGACGCGGCTGACGGGAACCACGCGCGCAGCCCGACCACCCGCAGGTTCACGGCTGGTTCCTAGTGCGGACGGCGTTCCCTCCCGCGGCGGAGGATTCCGCGGCGAGGAAGCAGCTGACGGCCACCCCGCCCCGATGCGGCAGGAGCGGGATCAGCGGTTCAGAAGCTCGCGACCGGATCGCCGAAGAGGTCGCGGTCCGGCGTGACGCCGAGCCCGGGCCCTTCGGGCAGCGCGATGTGCCCGTCGTCGATGCGGATGCCGCCCGCCGGGTCGTAGTGGCCGTCGATGTAGGGCGCCGCGATCCACGCGCCCTCGTTCAGGTCCGGCCGGACGGTCGCGCCCAGCTGCACGCAGGCGGCGGCGATCACGTCACCGCCCCACGCGTCGTCGCTGCTGTGCGGCAGGTGCCGCGCCGCGCACAGGTCGCGGAACGCGCGCATCGGCGCGAGGCCGCCGATGCGGGTCACCTTCATCCCGAATCCGTCCACCAGCCCGGTCCCGGCCGCGGAGATCGCGGCGTTCAGGCTGACACCGGACTCGTCCAAGTAGATCGGGTGCTGCACCTGCGGGCGGCTGCGGGCCAGCTCTTCGACGGTGTCGCAGGGCTGCTCCAGCACGAGCGGGACGTCGGCGCACTCGCGGCTGAGCCGCAGCACGTCGCGCGTGTTCCATCCCCGGTTGCCGTCGGCCGCCAGGCGCACGCCCGAACCGCGGACGACCTCCCAGACCTTGCGCACCGCTTCGATGTCGACCTCGACGGGACGGCCGCCGAGCTTCACCTGCAGCCGCGGATAGCCCTCGGCGACCCGCTCGGCCGCGATCCGGGCGACCTCGTCCGGATCGCCGACGCCCGCCGAGTAGTAGGTGGGCACCCGAGCCACCGCTCCCCCGCCCAGGAGTTCGGCCACCCGCACGCCGAGCCGCTTCCCGATCAGGTCGTGCGCGGCGATGTCCACGGCCGCCTTCGCGTAGTGGTGCCCGGTGAGCAGGCCGTCCATCGTGCGGTGCAGCGCCACCGGCCACGGCTCCGCCCCGACCAGCCCGGGAGCGAGCTGCGCCAGCGCGGCGCGGGCCCCGGCGGCGTGCGCCTCCGCGTAGGTGGGCCCGACGGGGCAGGTCTCGCCCCACCCCTCGGTGCCGTCCTCGGCGACGAGGCGCACCAGCGTGGTCTCCAACGACCACACCGTGCCGCTGGACATGACCCGCGGCGGGTTCCGCACCGGCAGGTCGTGGGTGTAGACGTGCACTTCGCGGATCTCCACGCGGAAACTCCGATCCGATGTCGCGGTGCTAGCGGACGTTCTCGGCCGACAGGGCGGCCCGGGCGGCGCGCAGCGCGGCCGCGCAGGCCCGCTCCCGGCCCTGCAACCGGGCCGACTGCGTCATGCCCTCGTGCAGCAGGAACAGGGTTTCGGCCAGGTGGGCGGTGTCCTGGTCCGGCGCGACGTGCTCCAGGCGGATGCGGAACTCGTCGGCGAGCTTGTCCTTGTGCTCCCGGACGGCCGCGGCGATCGGCGCGCTGTCCGGGTGCTCGGCGAGGGCGTTCATGAACAGGCAACCGGTGTTCGCGACCTCGGCGAGCCAGTCGCCGAGCCGGACCAGCAGGTGCAGCACGTGGTCGACGCCGGACTCCGGTCCGCCGTCGAGCCAGTCGAAGTACACCCGATCCCGGTGCTCCAGCGCGCCGACGATCATCGCCTCGCGGCTCGGGAAGTACTTGTACAGAGTGCGGAGCGAGACGTCGGCCTCCGCGCGTAGGGCTTCCACGCCCTGCTCGGCGAAGCCGTTCTCCGCGAAGCTGCGCTCCAGCTCGCCCGCGATCCGCTGCTTGGTATCGGCCACGCGGCGATGGTAGAAGGATCGCTCTACCGTTGTAAAGCGATCGTTCTACCACGGCCGCGCCCTGCTCGGTGAAACCTCTGCACAGGCCGCGGCGAGTTGCGTATCGTTCCGGTTCCGGGGGCGCTGCCGGTGACGCCCCGCGGCGCGAGGGAGGCGGAGTGCGATGCCCGGTGCGCGATCCCCCGCCGGCCCGGACCTGCGCCCGCCGCCCTGCCCGGCCGCCGACGCGTCCGCCCGCGTCCGCGCCGGAATCCCCTGACACCACCGAATTCGCGCAACCCCAGAACCTGGCGGCCCGCGATGGCCGTCCCGGTCGTCCAGCGGCAGGAGGCTCGGTTGGTCACCCGGAGGAATCCCGCGGCGGTGGAGCGGTTGCCGGACGGGGCGGCGCTCGGACTGGCACTGCTGGTCGGCTCGGCGTTCGTGATGGTGCTGAACGAGACCGTGATGGCCGTGGGGCTGCCGTCGCTGGTCGCGGACCTGCGCATCGGCATCGCCACGGCGCAGTGGCTCTCCAGCGGCTTCCTGCTCACCATGGCGGTGGTCGTGCCGACCACCGGGTACCTGCTGCAGCGCTGCACCGTCCGCCAGGCCTTCGCGGCGGCGATGGGCCTGTTCAGCGCCGGGACGGCGCTGTGCGGCGGAGCGCCCGGGTTCGCGCCGCTGCTCGCGGGCCGGGTCGTGCAGGCCTCCGGGACGGCGATCATGGTACCGCTGCTGATGACCAGCATCCTCGCGATCGTCCCCACCTCGCGCCGCGGCCAGGTGATGGGCACGACGTCGATCGTGCTCGCCGTGGCGCCCGCCGTCGGACCCGCCGCGGCCGGGATCGTGCTGTCCGCACTGGGCTGGCGGTGGATGTTCTGGCTCGTGCTGCCGATCGGGCTGTTGGCGCTCGGCGCGGGGCTGCGCTCGCTGCACATCGCGAACACCACGTCGCGGGTGCGGCTGGACGTGGTCTCGGTGCTGCTGGCCGCCGTCGCGTTCTCCACGCTCGTGTACGGGCTGACCGCCTCCGCCGCCACCGATCCGTCCACATCGGACTCCACGGGTTCGGGCCCGGCGTGGCCGTGGATCGTGCTCGGCACCGCGCTGGTCGTGGTGTTCGTCGTCCGGCAGGTCCGGTTGCAGCGCACCGGGCGGGCGCTGCTGGACCTGCGGGCGTGCGGGGTGCGGGACTACTCGGTCCCGCTGGTGCTCAGCGTCGCCGGGTACATGGCGCTGTTCAGCGCGGTGATCCTGCTGCCGTTCTACGTGCAGGTGGTCCTCGGCCGCGATTCGCTCGTCGCGGGACTGGTCGTGCTGCCCGGTGGGGTGGTGATGGGGCTGCTCGGGCCACCGGTGGGGCGCGCCTACGACCGGTTCGGGGTGCGGGCGCTGGTGGTGCCCGCGTCGGTGCTGCTGTGCCTGAGCCTGTGGGCGTTCGCGGCGCTCGGCGGCGACAGCCCGGTCTGGCTGGTGGTGCTGCTGCACGTGCTGATGTCGGTCGGGCTGGCGCTGAACTTCACGCCGCTGGTGACCGATGCGCTCAGCGCGCTGCCCCGCTCCCTGCACTCGCACGGCAGCGCCATCCTGACCACCTGCCAGCAGCTCGCCGCGGCCGCGGGGACCGCGCTGTTCGTGACGGTGATGACGCTGTGGTCGGCGCGCCCCGGCCAGCCGGACGAGGCGGGCGTCCGGGCGGCCTTCGTCGTCGCCGCCGCGCTGTCCACGCTGGTCCTCGCGGGCACCGCGCTGCTCCGCTCCCAGCGGCCCGCCGAGACCCCCGAACGCGCCGCCGACGAGCGCGGCACGCGGGACCGCACCGGCTAGCCCGGCGCCGATCGCCGCACCGCGGCGGCACCTCCAGCCGCTGGTGGGCGGTGCTCCTGCTGGTCTCCTCGATCACCGCGCGGGGCTCGCGGTGGAGTCGATCGCCGTCCTGCTCACCCCGCACCTGATGGCGGCCGGGCCGCGCCGCGGCGGTGGGCCCGCGCGCCGGGACTCACCGCGCGCTGAGCGGTCCGGTGGTGAAGCCCGCGCCCTGCCAACCCCAGCGGATCTCCCAGGTGGTGCGGGTGTCGTAGGCGTCCCGGGCGATCGGGTACGTGACCGTGGCGACCTGCCCCCAGTCCCGGTAGCGCGGATCGCGCGGCCCGAGCGGTTCGGTGGGGATCGGGGTGCGGCGGCCGACCTCGTCCACCCCGGCGAAGCTGCCGCCGATGTCCCGGTCGTACGCGGCGGTCCCGTCGAAGCCGAGCGACACCGGGGGGTTCAGCAACGCGGTCGGCGCCTGCGCGAGCCCGCCGCCGACGCGCGGCACGTCCCGCAGGCACGGCGCCACCCAGGTCATCGACCAGTCCACGTACACGTCCGGGCGGCCGGCGAGCAGGGCGCGCAGCGGGACCACGTCCAGCACGCGCGGCCCGGTCACGGCGAGCCAGCCGTCCCGGTCGGTGGTGCCGTCCGCGGCGACGACGCGGACCCGGTCGGCGCCGGGCGGGACGTCCTCGGCGATGAGCGTCCGCCAGCCGGGGTGCACCTGCGGGCGCTGCTCGATCTGCCGGTCCGCCGGGTATATCGGGCGCGCGTCCCGCTCGTCGCCGGAGTCGTCGAGGACGCGGGTGCCGAGCGGCCGCGGCTCGCCGTCGGGGGTGGAGCGGGCGAATTCCAGGGCGAGCCGGTCGCCGTCCCCGGTGCGCCCGGCCGCGGACACCGCGATCCGCTGGTCCGGGCCGAGCCGCGGGGCGGCGAACCACCCGCTGCGCAGCGAACCGGTGCTGATCGCCCCGCCGGTCAGGCTCGTCCACCGCTGCGGTCCCGCGCCCGCGGGCGCGGGGCTGCCACCGCCGGTGAAGCCGGTGAGCTCATCGTCGCCCTCCGCGCGCGCCAGCACGCCACCCGGCGCATCCGCGTTGATCACGACGTCGTCGACGATGCCGCAGCCGCCCCCGGACGGCTCGCCCAGCAGCTGCCCGCCGACCGAGTGTCCGCCCGCGCGCGCGATCGGCGCCACCGCGAACGACACCAGCAGCACCAGCACGCCCGCCCCGGCCGCTGCGGTCGCCACCACCGCGGGCATCCGGGCGAGCATCCGGCGCGCCGCGTCCCGGCCGCCGAAGCGCGGCAGCAGCGCGCACCCCAGCAGCACGGCGACCAGCAGCACCCACGGCAGCGGGCCGTTCAACGGCCGCATCGGCAGCTCGTCGCGCGGCACCCCGAAGTGCGAGTGCAGGAAGTAGGTGTTGGTGCCTGCGAACGCCAGGCACGCGGCCGCGATCGCGGCGACGGTGCCGACCCCGCCGACCAGCAGGACCTCCCGCCGCGCCGACCACTCCCGCGCGCCCGCGCCGAGCAGCACGACCCCCGCGGTGAGCGCGATGGCGCCGAACCCGGCGAGCGCGCCGAAGTAGTGCGTCCACTTCGACGGCGTCAGCCACAGCAACGCCAACCCGATGCCGAGGCAGCCCAGCGGCAGCGGCACCAGCCGCATCCCCGGCAACCGGCGGGCCCCGCGCACCACCAGCAGCGTGGCGCAGCCCGCCACGGCGATCGTGAGCAGCACCGGCAGCCGCCGCGCCAGCCCGCCCTGGTAGTCGCCGAAGCCGAGCAGGTACTGGTACCGGCGGATCTCCTGGAACCAGCCGACGTCCGGCCCGTAGAACCGGTGCAGCGCGGTCGCCTGCCGCACCCCGAACCACGACTGGTCGGCGAACATCGCCACCAGCGCCACCGCGGCGAGGCAGCCGCCCACCGCGCACCAGCCCCACGGCGGCTCACCCCGCGCCCGCAGCCCGCGCAGGATCCGCGGCGCCAGCAGCAGCACCGGTGCCACCGCGGTCACCCCCACCGGGTTGACGGCGACGGTGAACCCGCCGGCCAGCGCGCCGAGCCCGAGCAGCAGCACGCTCGCCCCGCCCGGCCCGGCGGTGGCGCGCAGCACGCAGGTCAGCACCGCGGTAGTGCCCAGCGCGACGAACGGTTCCGGCCGCACCCCGAGGTCGAACGGCAGCCACCACACCAGCAGCGCCACCGCCAGCAGCACCCGGGTGCCGAGGTGCCGCGCGTGCGCGGGCAGCACCACCGGGAGCACCCCGCGGCTGAGCAGCAGCCAGGTGAGCAGCCCGGCGACCACGCTCGGCACCCGCAGCAGCAGCGGCGGGGCGTGCAGCGCCACCAACGGGCTGATCAGGTTCAGCACCAGGGTGAACGGCGCTTCGGAGGAGTTCTCCCACCGGTAGTAGTTGGTGAAGTCGCCGGTGATCAGCGCGTTGCGCACGATGCCTTCGGTGAACGAGTCGTCGGGGCTCAACGGGCCGAGCACCAGCCAGGCCGCGAAGACCACGAGCAGGGCGAGGTCGATGAGCAGGAGCGACCGGCGGGCCGGGCGTCCTCCACCCGTCGCAGCTCGGTCCGCGGTGGATTCGTCCGACGCGGAACCCCCGTCCGAGCCGCCGCCGGGCGGACCGGCTCCGCTCCGTCGGGCACCCCGCCGGTCCCCCACCACGAGCAGCGCCAGCGACGTGATCATCGCCGCGACCGCCACCCCGATCAGCACGATCTTCCCCGCGCTCGGCGTGCTCTGGAACCAGTCCGCGGTGCGCGCGGTCACCCGCGTCCCGGCCGCCGCCGCCGGGTCCAGGTCGGTGGCGAAGGCGAACACCTCGCGGACCTGCGCGCCGGGCAGGTCGATCGTCTCCGCGCCGAGGCGCAGCACGCCGCCGTCCGCACCGGCGTCGAGGGTCAGCCCGCAGTCGCCCGCCGGCACCGGCCCGCGGTGGACCTGCTCGCCACCGACGAGCACCAGCACCGATCCGTCCGCGGCGGACACCGCGAATCCCTCGGTCGGCCTGCCGGGCAGCGCGCTGCTCACCAACGTGGTGGCGGTCCCGCGCGCGAGCCCGGCCCGCACCGCCGAGCACGGGACCTCGACCCGCACGTGCTCCGGCCGGTACGGCACGAAGAACGCGGTGGTCGACTCCACGGGCCGCCCGGCCTGCGGCCAGTCCACGGTGGTGCGCTCGGTGGCGACCGGCGCGAACGGGAGCGCGAGCGCGGCGAGCACGCCGAGCCCCCCGACGAGCAGGGCGATCTTGGTGAGCGCGGGAACCCGGCGCTCTTCCCCGGTGGCGGTCACGACGTCCTTCCTGCGGGATCGGTTGCGTTCTCCCGTTCGGAGCCACCACGGCCCCGGACTGCCCTGGACAGCAGCCGCACGACCCACCAGCCGAGGCTGAGGCCGAACAGGACCGCCGTCACCAGCAGCCAGTTGCCCAGGTAGGGCTCCAGGTCCTGGCCCGTCGCCGCCGCGCGGTCGGCGGCGCCGAGCCCGAGGATCCCCGGGCAGAACACCAGGAACAGCAGGCCGCTGCCCAGCGCGGGCAGCCGGACGTGGTTCACCCCGGCCGGGTGCGTTCCCCGGAACGCCCCGGTCAGCGCCCGGTCGCCGAGCGCGTACAGCGGCAGCAGCACCGCGTCGTGCGCGACGGCGGCGGCGACGAACCACAGCAGCACCGACGGCACTTCCGGCTCGTCGCCCAGCAGCCGGAAGGCGTACCAGGTGAGCGCGAAGCTGCCCAGCAGCACCGAGAACCGGAACGGGTCGGTGCCGAGCAGGCGGGTCACGCGGCGCACGGTTCACCTCCTCCGGAACGAGATCGACGCCACCCACTTGGTGTTGAGCACCCCGGGCAGCGCGGGCACGATCACCCGCGCCGGGAACCCGTGGTCCGGGCTCAGGTCCACCCCGTTGACGCGCAGCGCGAGCAGCGCGTCCGGGTCGAGCACCTGCCCGGCGTGCAGGGTCGCGGCGGCGAACGCACCCCCGGTCTCCAGGGAGCGCACGTGCGCCGAGGCGGGTTCGGGCACCCCGGCGAACCGGGCGAGCTCGGCCAGCGGCACCCCGGTCCAGCGCTGGGTGGTCGACCAGCCCTCGACGCAGGCGATGGGCAGTTCGGCGGTGCGCTGCGGCAGCGCGAGCAGCCGGGCGCGGTCCAGCTCGACCGGTTCGGCACCGCCGAGCAGCCGCAGCCGCCACCGCGACCCGGTGCTCGCGGCGGCGATGCCCGCGGCGGCGGCCGTGCGGTTCACCTGGAACCCGTTCGGGCCCGGCCCGTCCCGGTAGCGCGGCGACAGCAGCGCGGTGCGCCGCGCGCCGTCGAAGGTCTGCCCGGCGGTGAGCAGCCCGATCAGCGCGGAACCGCCCGCGACGACGGCCAGGAAACCGCGCCTGCTCATCGTGGCCGCCGCGGGCCGCACCGGCGCCAGGTCGTCGTGCCCGCCTCGGTGGCGCAGCGCCCGCACAGCGGCGGGCAGCTTCAGCGCGACGTGCGCGGCGAAGGACCCGATGAACACCCAGGCGCCCCAGTAGTGCGCGGTGTAGAAGCTGAACGGGAACGCGTAGTAGTACTGCACGTTCAGCACGCCGGTGCCCAGCTCGAACAGCACGCTGCCCACCAGCAGCAGCAACGACAGCCGCTCCAGCGCCCGCGCCGGCGAGGTCACCGGCGGCCAGGCGAACAGCTTCGGGATCACCGACCACAGCTTCGCCAGCACCACCGGCACCAGCACCAGTCCGAGCAGCACGTGCACGCCCTGGTTCAACCGGTACAGCCAGGCCGGGCGGGTCGGCCAGTCGAACAGCGGCAGCCGCAACCACCCGGTCTCCGCGGGCATCGCCTGCCCGAACCGAGGACCGTAGGCGACGTAGGACAGCAGGCCGGTGAGGACGACGATCGGCAGCGCGACCAGCAGCACCATCCCGAGCACCGAGGTCAGCCGGATGCCGCGCAGCGGGCTGCGCCACGTCCGGGAACGCCCGAACCCGGGCGGCCGGAACCGCTCCCACCTGCTCGACCCGTCGTCGAGCCGCCGTCCGAAGCGCACTGCGGAACTCCTCACCACGTCTCCCGCGGTGCCCCGAGGACGGCGGTCTCGCGGGCCCCACCGGAAAAAAGTGGAACCGGGACCAATCCGCCCGCCGGGTGGCACCGAATACCCGTGGGAAAGGCAATGAGCAGTGGGAATTCCGGTGCCGGAGCTTCGCCAACGTAACACGTCCCCCACGCCGGGGACCGCAGTCGAGGACGGTGGAATGACGGTCAGCGTCGATGTGATCCTGCCGTGCCGGGACGAGGAGGCCGCGCTCCCCGGAGTGCTCGCCGGCCTGCCCGCCGCGCACGGCTACCGAGCGCTCGTGGTGGACAACGGCTCCGCCGACGCCACCGCGGCGGTCGCCGCCGAGCACGGCGCCACCGTGATCTCCGAGGCGCGACCCGGGTACGGCGCCGCCGTGCACGCCGGGCTGGAGCACTCCGGGGCCGAGGTCGTCGTCTTCGTGGACGCCGACGGTTCGATGCGCCTGGACGAGCTGCCGCGGCTGGTGGAGCTGCTGCTGCGCGGGGACGCGGACCTGGTGGTGGGCCGCCGGGTCGCGGCCGAGCGCGGCGCGTTCCCGTGGCACGCGCGGCTGGGCAACGCGGCGCTCGCCGGGATGCTGCGCAGGCAGGGGCTGCCGGTGCGCGATCTCGCGCCGCTGCGCGTGGCCTGGCGCGATCGGCTGCTGGACCTGGGCGTCACCGACCGCGGTTTCGGCTATCCGCTGGAGCTGCTGGTCCGCGCCGCCCGGGCCGGCTGGCGGGTCGAGGAGGTCCCGGTCGACTACTACCCGCGCGCCGCCGGAACCCGCTCCAAGGTGACCGGTTCGGTGCGCGGCACCGCGCGGGCGGTGCGCGACATGGCCCGGGTGCTGCGATGAGCCGCGGCGTGCTGCTCGTCGTCGCGAAAGCACCGGTGCCGCGGCGCGCGAAGACCCGGCTCAGCCCACCGGCCTCGGCGGAGCAGGCGGCGGCGATCGCGGCGGCCGGGCTGCTGGACACCCTCGACGCGGCGGCCGGAACCGGTCTGCCGACGGTGGTCGCCTGGACCGGGGAGACCGCGGCGGCGGCCCGGCGCGCCGAGGTCCGGGCCGCGCTGGCGCGGGTGCGGGTCGCCCGCAGCGCGGCGACGGGTTCGCCGCGCGGATCGTCGCCGCGCACGCGGACACCGGGGCGTTGCACCCGGGCGAGCCGATCCTGCAGATCGGGATGGACACCCCGCAGCTCACCCCGCGGCTGCTCACCCGGTCCCTGGACCGGCTCGGCGGCTCCGCACCGCCGGACGCCGTGCTCGGTGCGGCGGCGGACGGCGGCTGGTGGGCGCTGGGCGTGCGCCGCGCGGAGCACGCGGCGGCGCTGCGGGACGTGCCGATGTCCACCGGAGAGACCGGCTCGCGCACGCTGGCGGCGTTGCGGGACCGCGGGCTGCGCGTCGAACCGCTGCCCGCGATGTCCGATGTGGACACCATGTCCGATGCCACCTCGGTCGCCGCGGCCATTCCCGCCTCCCGGTTCGCCGCGGCCGGCGCCGCCGTGCCGGTGGAGCGCGAGCGGTGACGGCCGCGTTCGACCCGGTGTACGGCGCCGACACCTGCTGGCTGGAGATGGACCCGGGCCCGCCCGAACTGCTGCACCCGCGGCGGTGGTCGGACGAACCGGGAGCGGCCGACGAACTGGTCCTGCGCCGATGTCGCGGCGCGACGCTGGACGTCGGCTGCGGACCCGGCCGGATGACCGGCGGACTGGTGCGGCGCGGGCGCACCGCGCTGGGCGTCGACGTCTCCGCCGACGCCGTGTGCCGGACCATGCTGCGCGGCGCGCACGCGTTCCACGGCGACGTGTTCGGCCCGCTGCCCGGCGAAGGCCGCTGGGAGCACGTGCTGCTGCTCGACGGCAACCTCGGCATCGGCGGCGATCCGCGCGCCCTGCTGCGCCGCGCCACCGAACTGATCACCGGCACCGGCAGCGTGCTCGTCGAAGCGCACCCGCCCGGCGTGGGGCTGTGCGCGGGACGGGCCCGGGTGCCCGGCGGCAGCTGGTTCCCGTGGGCGCGGGTCGGCGTCGACGCGCTGCACGGGCTCGCGGCCGCGGCGCGGCTGCGAGTGCGGTGGCACGCCCGCCTCGGGCGGCGCAGGCTCGCCGAGCTGGTGCGGCAGTGATCTCCGGGGACGCCCGGAGGACCGGAACGTGGAGAGGAGAACCGAACATGCGGGTACTGGTCACGGGTGGCGCGGGCTTCATCGGATCGCACGTCGCCGACCGGCTGCGCGCCGACGGGCACGAAGTGCTGCTGGTCGACGCGCTGCTTCCGCAGGCGCACCGGACGCGCGCCATCCCCGAGCACCTCGGCGGCCACGGCCTGACCGTCGCGGACCTGCGCGACCCCGACATCGCCGACCACGTGGTGCGCGGGGTGGACGTGGTGTGCCACCACGCCGCCGTGGTGGGGCTGGAGACGGGGGTGGCCGACATGCCGGACTACGTGGCGCACAACGAGCTCGCCACCGCGCACCTGCTGGCGGCGATGGCCGAGCACCGGGTGCGCAGGTTGGTGCTGGCCGGCTCGATGGTCGTCTACGGCGAGGGCCGCTACCGCTGCGCGCGGCACGACGTCGTGCAGCCCGGACCGCGGCGGCAGGAGGACCTGGACGCGGGCATGTTCGAGCCGCGATGTCCGCGATGCGACGAGCCGCTCGTGCGCGGGACCGTGCCGGAGGACGCCCCGCTGGACCCGCGCAGCACCTACGCGGCCACCAAGCTCGCGCAGGAGAACCTGGCCGCGTTGTGGGCGCGGGACACCGGGGCGTCCGCGATCGCGTTGCGCTACCACAACGTCTACGGGCCGCGGATGCCGCGGAACACGCCCTACGCCGGGGTGGCCTCGCTGTTCCGCTCCAGCCTCGCCCGCGGCGAGGCGCCGGTGGTGTTCGAGGACGGCGCGCAGACCCGCGACTTCGTGCACGTCGGCGACGTGGCGGCGGCGAACGCGCTGGCCGCCGCGCAGGAGCGGACCGGGTTCCGCGCCTACAACGTGTGCTCCGGTGATCCGCGCACCATCGGCGAGATGGCGGACGCGCGGGCCGCGGCCGACGGCGGGCCGGAACCGCGCATCAGCGGGCGCTACCGGCTCGGCGACGTGCGGCACGTCGTCGCCGACCCGTCCCGCGCGGCGAGCGAGCTCGGTTTCACTGCGGAGGTCCCGTTCGGCACGGGCATGAAGGAGTTCGCCACCGCCCCGCTGCGCGCCTGACCGCCCCCACCCGCGAGCGAGCAACCCAGGCCGCCCCGCGGCCGTGAACCAGCCCGGCGGGTCCTACCTCTTTCCTGTCAGCGGCGAAGCCGCTGAGCCGCCGACCACCCGAGCAACCGGACCACCCGCGGGTTCTCAGCTGCTTCCTCGCGAGGACAGCGTTTTCTCATGTGGCGGAGCCACCTGTGAAAACGA